>CACYKE010000061.1 GCA_902774925.1 uncultured Prevotellaceae bacterium
AGTCGACAGGTGACTTCACTCGTGAGGAGTTGAAGAAGGACGTGAAGTTCAGCTTCACGGACAAGACCAAGGCTGAGATTGCCGCAGCCAAGGGCGAAATCCCAAGTAACGGAACCACGAACGGCGGAAATTCCGGACAATCCGGAAATACTGGAGGTTCCGGCAACAATGGCAACACTGGTACCGTAACGCCCGGCAACGGCGGCAACACTGGTGGTGGCAACACCGGAGGTGATGACAATGGAGGCGACGGCGGCGACCCAGGCGACGTGAACTGATGGAGCAGTGAGCGCAATGCCGAGCTTGCTCGAGCATTGCCGAGTCGCGACATCAGTCGACTGAAAGTCAACTAATGTAAGATGGCTGAGGGCTGATGTCTGAGGACTACTGAGGCCCCAGTTTTTATTTGACTCAATACAATGGGAGCCAGCTGGTGATGCTGTATTTGTATTCTCCCGTCAGGCGCGTGCGGGAAATCTCCTTTATATCGTCTCTGATTACCTCGGAGTAACGCCAGCCGATGATTTCGCGTATATAGAAATTGATTGTGGCAAGGGAATAGGTGGCGAAATCAGGCTCTTTGGAGTAGGCGATGAGGAACGTGCGGTAGTAGGGCGAATTTTCCTCGGTAAAATACTTGACTTCGTCATAATTTACAAAGCCTTCATACATTCCTGCAGCATTCAGATTCCACAGGAATTCCTCGGGGGATTCGACGATTTCGATGTAATTGCCATCTTCGTGTTTCACCCAACGATAGTCCGTCAGATTGCGCTTGCCGTGAGGCGGGATGGCAAGCATTTTCTTCGTGGAATTCGCGTCCTGGCGTTTGAGGGAGTCGTAGTAGCAGTAGCGGCTGCCATCGCTATCCATTCTGAAACAACGGCTCCGGTCGATGAAAATGGTGTCGGAAGTTTTGTTCTTGATTTCCACGAAGTACACGCGGTTCTCTTTGTCATTATAGATGGGATCGTCGACCCATTTCTTCAGGAAGTTTATTTCGACGTCGTCGTTCGACATCAGCGAATTGGTCTTGACGCCGAAGATGGCGGTAAAGTCTTTCGATTTTCCGCTGTGACTCAGGAGTGTCTGTGCCGGAGTGAGGCGGTAATGACAGCGGTTGTACCGCCTGATGACCTTCTGGTTGTTTTTGTCTGGTCCTACGTAAACCATTTGCTGCGCTACCAAAGTCGTGGAACATAACAGGCAGCATAAGATTGCTATGAGTGTTTTCGCCTTCATCGTTATACGGGTTGATTGGGTTATTTATATATTTTGTTGGCAAAATTACTGCAAAAAGGGAAACCGGCAAAGGGGGAAACCCTACTCTTGGGAGGGGAAATCCCTAAAAAATGATATTTTTCTTTGTATTTTGCTCGATTTACACTACCTTTTTGCTCCTACGGAGCAGGAAGTTACTCGGTCTCGGCAAAAAAAGAGAAAATCTTTTTGTTTTGCTCTCAACTTTTCGTAACTTTGCCAACAGAAACAAAAATAACGATGAATATGAAGCACAGAATCTTTGCCGCGCTGCTGTTGACGGCGGTAGCGGTGGTGGGCGTCAAGGCAACGAACGTCCCATTGGTAAACAACATCAAGGCCTACGAGCACACGACGCTGAACGGCGAGTGGAACTACATTGTGGACGTGCAGGAAGAGGGCTACTACGACTACCGCATGAATCCCACGCCGTGGGGATTCTTCCGTAATGCCAAGCCCCAGCGACCGGAGGATCTCGTGGAGTACGACTTCGACAAGTCGCCGACGATGCATATTCCTTCCGACTGGAACACGCAGGACGAGCGGTTGTTCTTCTACGAGGGTACCGTGTGGTTTAAGACCAGTTTCCAGGCTGTGCCGATAGACGACTATACCACCCTACTCTATTTCGGTGCCGCGAACTACGACTGCCGCGTGTGGGTGAACGGCAAGGAAGCCGGTCACCACGTGGGTGGTTTCACGCCGTTCAACATGGACATCAGCGACCTGTTGGTGAAGGGCGAGAACACAGTCATCGTGAAGGTTGACAACAAACGCCACGCTGAAGACGTGCCGACGCTGATTTTCGACTGGTGGAACTACGGGGGCATCACCCGTGACGTGCTGCTGGTGAAGATGCCCAAGACCTACATCGAGGACTACAGCCTCCGTATGGCTCCCGCGGCTCTCACCTCTCACCCCTCACCTCTCACCTCTAAATCAAAGTCGTGCGAGCTCAGTTTTACGGCCCAGCTGAACAAACAGGAGGCTGGTCATAAAGTCGTGGTTTACATCCCCGAACTGAAACTGGAACAGCAGCTCACCACCGACAGCGAGGGTAAGGTCAGTGGGAAGTTAAAAGTCAAGAGTTCTAAGCTGCAGCTTTGGAGTCCGGAGAACCCCAAGCTGTATCAGGTCCATCTTTCGTTGGATACCTCTACATTTACTGACTCCATCGGTTTTCGCACCATCGAGACACGCGGCAAAGAGATTCTGCTGAACGGCAAGCCCATCTTCCTGAAGGGCATCTCCATCCACAACGAGAAACCCAATGGCGGAGGTCGTGCCAACAGCGTGGAGGATGCCCGCACGCTGCTGGGATGGGCCAAGGAACTGGGCTGCAACTTCGTGCGTCTGGCTCACTATCCGCACCACGAGGAAATGGTGCGCGAGGCCGAACGCATGGGTATATTGGTGTGGTCGGAAATTCCCGTCTATTGGACTATCGCCTGGCGCAACCCGAAGACCTACGACAATGCCCGCCAGCAACTGACGGACATGATTCGACGCGACCACAACCGTGCCAACATCATTATATGGTCTATTGCCAACGAGACGCCACACTCCAAGGAGCGCGATACCTTCCTCGGCAATCTGGCCAAATATGCCCGCACGCTGGACGACAGCCGCCTCATCTCGATGGCTATGGAGGTGACGGGTGCCTCGAACTACGTCAATCGACTGAACGACAACATGAACGAGTACGTCGATGTGGTCAGTTTCAATCAGTACATCGGCTGGTATCGCGACGTGAACGACGCCCCGAAGATGCGATGGGAGATTCCCTACGATAAGCCCGTCATTATCAGCGAGTTCGGTGGTGGCGCCCGCTATGGTCTGCACGGACAGAAGAACCAGCGTTGGACGGAGGAATTCCAGGAGAATCTCTACCGAGAGAATATCGCCATGATTGACAAGATAGAAGGGTTGGCCGGCACGACACCCTGGATTCTGAAGGATTTCCGTTCGCCGCGCCGTGTGTTGCCTGGCGTGCAGGACTATTACAACCGTAAAGGTCTGGTGAGCGACAAGGGCGAGAAAAAGAAGGCTTTCTACGTGCTGAGAGACTGGTACTCTGGGAAATAACGCAACAAAAGCGTTAAAGATTATTATAAGATAACGCGCGTTGAATGGTTTTTCCTTGATTTGCACTACCTTTGCACGTCAAATAGAGAAAGCATTAGTATGAGTGAGCACTTAAACCCGTTTTTTGAACCATACGGGACGCCGCATGATGCGGTGCCTTTTGACCGCATCCGTCTGGAGCATTTCGAGGAGGCCTTCATGGAAGGCATCCGTCGCGACAACGAGCAAATAGAGAAAACCATCAACAATCCGGAGAAGCCAACGTTTGAGAATACCATCATCAATACGGAGGAGGACGAGGGCTACTATGACCTGCTGAGCCGCGTGTCGACGGTGTTTTTTAACCTGCTGAGTGCCGAGACGAACGACGAGATGGATGCGTTGGCTCAGAAGATGCAACCCATACTGACACAACATGCCAACGACGTCAGGTTGAACCCACGGTTGTTTGAGCGCATCCGTTACGTCCATCTGCATCATCGCAAATTGACAGCGGAGGAAAAGATGTTGCTGGACAATTGCTACGACGGGTTTGTACGCTCAGGTGCCTTGCTCGACGAGGCTGGCAAGGAGCGTCTTCGCCAACTGACGGAAGAGGCCTCGATGTTGTCGTTGCAATTCTCGCAGAACCTGCTGAAGGAACAGAAGGCCTTTACGCTGGACATTACTGACGAGGCACAGTTGGACGGACTGCCCGAGACGGCCCGCGAGGCAGCCGCCCTTGCATGGAAAGAAGCCAACTGCGAAGAGCCAAAAGCTAACAGCAAAGCCGGATGGCGCTTTACGCTGGACTATCCGTCGTTCTCGCCCTTTATGACCTATTCGACACAAAGGGAGTTGCGTAAGCAGCTGTATATGGCGCGTAACACCATTTGTACGCACGACAACGCAGAGAACAACCTCGAAATCTGTAAGCGACTCGTCAATCTGCGTCGCGAGATTGCCCAACTGCTGGGCTATAAGACCTATGCCGACTACGTGTTGAAGCGTCGCATGGCTTCGAACACCCGCAGCGTCTATCGGCTGTTGAACAACCTCATCGACGCCTACAAGCCCACAGCCGTCAAGGAGCGCGAAGAACTGCATAAACTCTTCCAAAGCCAAGAGCCAAAAGCTAAGAGCCAAAAGCTAATGCCTTGGGACTCGGGCTTCTATTCGCACAAGCTGCAGATGAAGAAGTACAACATCGATGCCGAGATGCTGCGTCCTTATTTCGAACTATCGAAAGTGATAGGCGGTGTGTTCGGGCTGGCCAATAAACTGTATGGCATCACGTTCAAGGAAAACAAGGACATCCCCGTCTATCATCCTGACGTAAAGGCCTACGAGGTGTTCGACAAGGACGGCTCATTCCTGGCAGTCTTCTATGCCGACTTCCATCCTCGCAAAGGCAAGCAGGGCGGTGCGTGGATGACGGAATATCAAGGACAATATATCGACCGAAAAGGTGAAAATGTCCGTCCGCACGTCTCGGTGGTGATGAACCTGACGAAACCGACGGAGGACAAACCCGCCCTGCTGACGTTGGGCGAGGTGGAGACCTTCCTGCATGAGTTTGGCCACTCGCTGCACGGCATGTTTGCCAACACACGTTTCGAGTCGTTGAGCGGCACGAATGTCTGGTGGGACTTCGTGGAACTGCCGTCGCAGTTTATGGAGAATTTCGCCATAGAAAAGGACTTTTTGCGCACTTTCGCCTTCCACTATCAGACGGGTGAACCATTGCCCGACGAGCTCATCAACCGTATCGTCAAGAGCCGTAACTTCATGGCGGCAACGGCCTGTCTGCGACAGGTATCGTTCGGACTGCTGGATATGGCATACTATACGAAGAAGGACGAATTTACGGACGACATCATCCCCTTCGAGAAGAAAGCCTGGAAGAAAGCCATCCTTGGCGAACAACTGCCCGACACGTGTATGACGGTGCAGTTTTCGCACATCATGGCAGGCGGCTATGCGGCAGGATACTACAGCTACAAATGGGCGGAAGTGCTGGATGCAGATGCCTTCGCGGTATTTAAGAAGCACGGCATCTTCAATCAGGAGACAGCCCAGCGATTCCGTGACGAGATACTGAGCAAGGGAGGCACCGAGCATCCCATGACGCTATACAAGAACTTCAAGGGCAGCGAGCCCACGATTGACGCCTTACTCAAGCGCAACGGAATAAAAAAAGGTAAGAAGTAAGAAGTATGAATAAGGAAAAGCAACTGAAGTTTGACCTGCGCTATCTGGAGATGGCCCGCATCTGGGCACAGAACAGCTACTGCCAGCGTCGTCAGGTTGGCGCGTTGGTGGTGAAGGAAGGCATGATTATCAGCGACGGCTATAACGGCACGCCCAGCGGATTCGAGAATGTCTGCGAGGATGAGAACAACGTGACGAAGCCTTACGTGTTGCATGCCGAGGCCAATGCCATCACCAAGCTGGCGCGTTCGAACAACAACAGCGAAGGCGCCACCATCTATATCACGGCATCACCCTGCATCGAGTGTGCCAAGCTCATCATCCAGTCGGGTATCAAGCGCGTCGTCTATGGCGAAAAATATCGCCTGACGGACGGCGTCGACCTGCTGGAGCGCGCGGGCATCGAGGTGGTTTACCTCGGGGAGTGACGGAATTACGGAATTAAGGAATAACGGTATAACGGAATAACGAAATAACAATGGCAAACAATAAGAACAGATTCATGCCTATCATCATGGCTGTCTGCGTAGTGGTGGGAATCCTGATTGGCACATTCTACGCCAACCACTTCTCGGGCAACCGGCTGAGCATCATCAATTCGAGCAGCAACAAGCTCAACAACCTGTTGCATATCGTGGAAGACAAATATGTGGATACTGTCGACGTCAACGACCTCGTAGAGAAGGCTATGCCACAGATTCTGTCGGAACTGGACCCCCACTCCGTCTATATCCCTGCGAAAGACGTGCAGATGGCCAACGACGACCTGCGCGGCTCGTTCTCGGGCGTAGGTATTGAGTTTACCATCCGTCAGGACACACTCCACGTGCAAAAGGTCATCAGCAATGGTCCTGCAGAGAAGGCTGGATTGATTGCCGGCGATAAGATTGTGGTGGTCGACGGGAAGCCTTTTACCGGCAAGACGCTGACTAACGAGGAGGCCATGCACCGGCTGAAAGGTCCTAAGGACACGAAGGTGAAACTGGGCGTCATGCGTTATGGTGAGAAGAAGATTCGCGAATTCGTGGTGACGCGTGGCGAGATTCCCACGAAGAGCATCACGGCAACCTATATGCTGGATAAGGAAACAGGCTATATCCGCATCCGCAACTTCGGTGAAAACACCTATCCCGAACTGCTCATCGCATTGGCAAAGCTGTCGCAGATGGACTTCCAGAATCTGACTATCGACCTGCGTGGCAACACAGGCGGATATCTGCAGTCGGCCGTACAGATTGCCAACGAATTCCTGCCCAAGAACCGCCTCATTGTTTATACTCAGGGACGCAAGTCGCCACGTCAGGAGTATCGTAGCGACGGACGCGGATCGTACCAGCAGATTCCACTGGTCATACTGATTGACGAAGCGTCGGCATCGGCGTCGGAGATTCTGGCTGGTGCCATTCAGGATAACGACCGCGGCACCATCATCGGTCGTCGCTCCTTTGGTAAGGGATTGGTTCAGGAACCGATTCCCTTCACGGATCAGTCGATGATACGTTTGACCATTGCCCGATACTATTCTCCGTCAGGGCGTTGTATTCAGAAGCACTATACGTCAGGTGAAAACAAGGATTACGAAGAAGATTTGCTGACTCGCTACGAGCATGGGGAATTCTTCTCACAGGATAGCATCAAGCATGAGGGTCCGGCCTACAAGACGACCATCGGACGAACCGTCTACGGTGGCGGTGGCATCACGCCCGACATCTTTATTGCCGAAGACACCACCGACGTCACGTCGTACTACAAGCAGGCATCGATGAGCGGACTGATTATCCAGTATGCTTTTGAATATACGGACCAGAACCGCACGAAACTGAGTCAGATGAAGTCGGTCGACGAACTGGAGAAATATCTGAAGCAACAGAATACGGTCGACAAGTTCGCCACGTATGCGGACCAGAAAGGCTTGAAGCGCCGCAATCTGATGATTCAGCGCTCGCACAAGCTGTTAGAGCGGTTTATCAACAGCCGCATCATCTACAATATCATGAGCGAAGAGGCGTGGATGGAATATCTGAACGCTGACGACCCTGTGATTATGGAAACGTTGAAGGTGTTCCGCAACAACAACGCCTTCCCTGCTCCACCCGCCAAAGCAGAAGGAAACAAAAAAGTAGCATGACAAAAAAAGAACTGAGGCAAATGATTCGCCAGCGGAAACAACAACATTCCGTTGGCGAATCGTCTGCTTTCATCAGTCGCCTGAAGGAAAACAGCCATTTCACGCACGCACAAACATTATTATTATATAATGCCTTGCCCGATGAAGTTCCCACGCAGACACTCATCAACGAACTCGCAGCACAGGGCAAGACCGTGCTCCTGCCTCGTGTCGTCAGCGATACAGAGATGGAACTGCGCCGATATTCAGGTCCTGCGGACTTGCAACAAGGAGCATTCGGCATCTGGGAACCCACAGGTGAATTGTTTACCGCCTACGCCACGATTGACGTTGCCATTATTCCCGGCATGGCTTTCGACCCAGAAGGTCACCGCTTAGGACGCGGCAAGGGCTATTACGACCGTTTCCTCGCCAAACTGTCCCCATCGACCTACAAGATTGGTTTGTGTTTCTCTTGGCAACTTGTTGATTATGTTCCCACCGACGAGCACGACATCCCGATGGATGAGGTCATCGTCCAATAACCGTTAACCGAATTTGATGTCAGTTATCACTTGCTGGCCTACAGCGGCATTTAGTTTATCTACCAGTTGCTGTTTCATCATCGACAGGTCGGCACGCAAAGACGGTGTTGACAAGCGGACATACAGCGTTTGGTTGTATATATAGGTATTCAAGGTGTAGCTGGCGATGATAGGGCCTGCCACCTGCGGCCACACATCCACCAACCGCTTCTGTAGCAGCGGAGTCTCCAGTCCCTGTTCACGCAAGTTGCGCAACAACAGGTCTTTTAGTGATTGGACGTCGCGTTTAAACATGATTGAGAGGTGAGTGGTGAGAGGTAAGAGGTGAGAGATTACCATTCTCGACAAAGAAAATTTTATAGTCCAGTGCCGAACTACTTAAGATTTGATCCAGATGGTCGCGGTTGGTATCGGTAATGAAAATCTGTCCGAAACTGTCGCCCGACACAAGTTTCACAATCTGTTCTACTCTGTCAGCATCCAGTTTGTCAAAGATGTCGTCAAGCAGCAATAGCGGTGTCGTCTGAGAAGCTGTACGCTTCAGGAAGTCAAACTGCGCCAGTTTCAAAGCAATGACGTAAGTCTTGTTCTGTCCCTGCGAACCCTCACGCTTCATCAGATGGCCGTCGAGCGTAAATTCCAAATCGTCGCGATGAACACCATGCAGGGAATAGCCTACGGCGCGATCTTTCATTCGGTCGCGCTGGATAACATCCAGCAAAGGGCCACGCTGACAATGCGACACGTAATTGAGTCCTACCTGTTCGCGGTGTTGGGAGATGTGCTGATAATACTCCTGGAAGACGGGAATCAATTCGTCCACAAAGTCACGACGACGACGAAAGATCTGTTCGCCTTCCTCAGCCATCTGTTCTTCCCAGATTTGCAACAAAGCGGGGTCGGGCTCCCGATCTTCCATTTTCAGCAGGGTGTTACGCTGTGCCAAAGCGGTATTGTAACGAACCAAATGTTCAATGTACGAACGGTCGTACTGCGAAATAACCATATCCATCAGTCGGCGACGCTCTTCGCTACCACCCTCAATGAGCAAAGTGTCCGACGGCGATACGACCACCAACGGAATGAGCCCGATATGCTCCGACAAGCGACGATACTCTTTCTTGTTGCGCTTGAAATGTTTCTTCATTCCTCGCTTCATGCCACAGGATATTACCTCAGAATACTCTGTATCCTCTGGGGTCTCAGAATACTGCCCCTCTATCATACAAAACGGCTCGTCGTGGCGAATGACCTGCGAGTCAATAGGATTGGAAGCCGACCGACAGAACGACAAATAATAGACCACATCGAGGACATTTGTCTTGCCTGCGCCATTCGGTCCGATGAAACAATTCATCTTCGGCGAGAGCTCCAATTGGGTCTCTCCGATGTTCTTATAATTCAATATCGACAGCTTCCTAAGTATCATTGCGAGCGCAAAGGTACGAAATTATTTTGTTTTTATTTGGTTTTTTGCTCACTTATTTGTACCTTTGCACCCGATTTATGCCCGAACAATAAAAAAATAATTAAAATAATGGCAAAAAACAACGTAAAAGCAGCTCCTGAAGCTATGGAGCAGCAGGTCAACAAGACCGAAGCCTTCTTCGAGAAAAATAAGAAGGCCATCATCATTTGTGTGGTTGCAATCATCGCAATCGTCGTATTAGCTATTCTCGCTAAGAACTACTATTTCGAGCCTCGTGCTAACGAAGCCAGCACCGAGTTGGCTAAGAGTCAGGAACTGTTCCTGCAGGATCAGTACGACAAGGCTCTGCCAGGTTTCCAGAAGGTTGCTGCCGACTACAGCTCAACAGACGCAGGCAATCTGGCTCAGCTCTACATTGGTCTCTGCCAGGCTCACCTCGGCAAGTGGCAGGAGGCTGTCAACGCCCTGGAGAGTTTCAGCGGCAAGGATGACCAGATAATTACTCCCGCTGCTGAGGGTGCACTGGGCAATGCCTATGCTAACCTCAACCAGCTCGACAAGGCCGTAGAGCACCTGAAGAAGGCTGCCTCGATGGCTGACAACAACTCGCTGTCACCCACGTTCCTCATTCAGGCAGGTGAGATCCTTGAAAGTCAGGGTAAGAAGGACGAGGCTTTGAAGCTGTATCAGGAAGTGAAGGAGAAGTACTTCAACTCCATGCAGTATCAGACCATCGACGCCTATATTGAGCGCTGCAAGTAATTGACATCCGACAATTATGGCGACTAAAAACTTATCTGAATACAACACTGCGAAAGTACCTGATGCGTCGAATATGATATTCGGCATCGTTGTGGCAGAGTGGAATCCAGAAATTACAGGTGCACTCCTCGAGGGGTGCACCTCTACTTTGGAACGTCATGGAGCACTGCCTGAGAACATCCATGTCAAGACCGTTCCCGGTTCTTTTGAGCTCATCTATGGAGCCCACCAGATGACGTTGAATGACGGTTATGACGCTGTCATCATCCTCGGTTCAGTCATCCGTGGCGAGACGCCCCATTTCGACTACATCTGCCAGGGTGTCACCGCAGGCATCGCTCGACTGAACGCTACCAGCAACATTCCCGTTATCTTTGGACTGCTTACCACAGAAAATCTCCAGCAGGCTCAAGACCGTGCCGGAGGCCGATTGGGCAACAAAGGCGACGAATGCGCCGTGGTAGCCATCAAAATGGCAAAGTTCTAATCAAAATAATAAGGAGCCGGTTTCAAGCCGACTCCTTTTTATTTATTTTTCTCCAATCCTCGTATAGACAAATCCCATGTCTTCCAATTCCTGCCGGTCGTAGATGTTTCGGCCGTCAACGACGACATTGCCGTTCATGACCTTCTGGATAACATTCCACGAAGGCAGACGGAACTGGCGCCACTCAGTCATTAGGGCAAAGACATCAGCACCATCAGCAGCATCATACATATTCTTCGTATAGACAACGGCATCGCCAATGCGGCGTTTGCACTCGTCCATAGCAATGGGATCGAAGACGCGCACCGAAGCGCCATCCTTCAGCAATTTGTCGATAACGACCAATGCCGGAGCTTCACGCATATCGTCAGTCTCGGGTTTGAAACTCAGGCCGATAATAGCTACGGTCTTGCCCTTCACACTACCAACAGCCTTAATAATCTTGTCGTAGACTATCGATTTCTGACGCTCGTTGACACGCTCAACAGCCTCGATGACCTCCATATGGTAACCATTGTCCAGACCCGTATGCAACAATGCTTTCACGTCCTTGGGGAAACACGAACCGCCATAGCCGCAACCGGCATAAAGGAATTTCGTGCCGATACGAGCGTCGGTACCGATACCCTTACGCACGGCATCCACGTTGGCCCCTACCCTTTCACACAGGTTGGCAATATCGTTCATGAATGAGATACGCGTGGCCAGCATGGCGTTGGCAGCATACTTCGTCATCTCAGCCGAGGGAATATCCATGAAGATAACGCGGAAATTATTAATCAAGAAGGGCTTGTACAGGCGCGTCATCACTTCCTTGGCTTTCTCCGATTCTGTACCGACTACTACACGGTCTGGCGACATAAAGTCTTTGATGGCAGCACCCTCCTTCAGGAATTCAGGGTTCGAGGCCACATCGAAGGGAACATCGACACCGCGCTTGTCTAACTCTGCCTGGATGGCAGCCTTCACCTTCTTGGCGGTTCCTACAGGCACTGTCGACTTCGTTACCAGAATGGTGTACTTGTTGATGTTCTGACCAAACTGTTTGGCCACGGCCAACACATACTTCAGGTCGGCTGAGCCATCCTCATCTGGGGGCGTTCCCACAGCAGAGAACACTACCTCCACATCGTCCAACACCTCAGTCAGGTCAGTCGTAAACTGCAAGCGTCCGTATTCCACATTGCGCTTGACCAGTTCTTCCAAACCAGGCTCGTAGATGGGCATGATGCCATTCTTCAATTTCTCGATTTTCTGTGTGTCGACATCGACACACGTCACATGTGCTCCCATTTCGGCGAAGCACGTACCGCTTACCAGACCAACATATCCGGTTCCTACAATTGCGATATTCATAATGAGTAATGTCTAATATTTCGCGCAAAGTTACAAAATATTTCAGTACCCCGCAAACATTTGCCGGAAAATTTGGCCATTTCGCGAAAAAGATGTACTTTTGTAGCATCATCAAAAGAACATCATTATGAAATTCATCAGTTGGAATGTCAATGGTCTGCGTGCTTGCGAAGGCAAGGGATTCAGCGAGACCTTCAAACGGTTGGATGCCGATTTCTTCTGCCTGCAGGAGACGAAGATGCAGGAAGGTCAACTCGACCTTCAGTATGACGGTTACGAGAGTTACTGGAACTACGCCGATAAAAAGGGATACTCCGGCACAGCGATTTTCACCCGTCACCATCCACTCAGCGTCACCTACGGCATTGGTATCGACGAACACGACCACGAGGGCCGTGTCATCACGCTTGAAATGGAACAGTTCTTTCTGGTCACTTGTTACACGCCTAACTCGCAGGACGGACTGAAACGCTTGGACTATCGCATGACGTGGGAGGACGATTTCCGCAAGTATTTGCTGTCGTTGGATGCCCGCAAACCTGTCATCCTGTGTGGCGACCTGAACGTGGCGCACGAGGAGATAGACCTGAAGAATCCCAAGACCAACCGCATGAATGCCGGCTTCACGGATCAGGAACGAGAGAAGTTCACTACCCTGCTTGGGAGCGGATTCATCGACACCTTCCGCACGTTATATCCTGAACAGGTTACCTATTCCTGGTGGTCGTACCGCTTCCAGGCACGCCAGAAGAATGCCGGCTGGCGCATCGACTATTTCGTTACCTCCAAACGTCTGCGTCCACAGATTGCCGATGCAACCATCCATACCGACATTCTCGGCTCGGACCATTGTCCCGTCGAACTGACCTTACTTTGACAAAGCGTCAAAAAGTTTATCGAGGGCGACGTCTGCGTTGCCCTCGTTTTCGTTGAGCAGCGTGACGAACTTCGAACCGATGATGGCACCGGCGGCATTATCCTGAGCGGCTTTGAGGGTCTGGGCGTTCGAAATGCCAAAACCAATCATGCGCGGATTGCGCAGGTTCATGGCGTTGATGCGACGGAAGTATTCCTGTTTCTGATCGTCGAAACTCTTCTGAGTACCCGTGATGGAGGCTGACGAAACCATGTAGATGAAGCCATCGGTGTGGTCGTCAATAAATCGGATACGCTCCTCGCTGGTCTCAGGGGTAATCAGCATGATGATGCGCAGGTCGTACTTGTCAGCAACGGGTTTCACGATGTTCAGATAGTCGTCGAAAGGCAGGTCAGGAATGATGGCACCACTGACGCCAGCCTCAACACAACTCTTACAAAAGTCCTCGATGCCATAGTGCAGGATGGGATTGAGATAACCCATCAGGACAAGGGGAATCCCTACCTGATCCTTGATGGCCTTCAACTGAGCGAAAAGCGCCTTCAGATTCATGCCGTTCTTTAAAGCCTGCGTTGCGGCACTCTGGATGACAGGACCATCAGCCAATGGGTCGCTGAAGGGAATACCCACTTCAATCATAGCGATGCCACGACGCTGCATGGTGAGAATCACATCGGCAGTACCTTCAAGCGAAGGACAACCAGCACAGAAATATAAGGAAAGGAGTTTTTCATCCTTGCTATTAGCGAAAAGGGAATTAATCTTGTTCATTGTTCAATGCGTTTAAAAAGTCTTTTAATTTATTGATGTCTTTAAGCCCAGGGGCGATTTCGAAGCGAGAGTTGAGGTCGATGCCGACACACTTAGAATGATGAGAGGCTTTTACACGCTCTGTATCATCGGGACCGATGCCACCACTGAGGAGAAACGGAGTGTTGCCATCATAGGCTGAGAGCACGCTCCAGTCGAACTGCTGTCCGCTCCCACCCACGGAAGGGCACTTCGTATCAAAAAGGAAGTAATCCACAAGCCCCTCATAAGTCTTGTATGTCGCAATATCATCCTGTCCACTCACACTGATGGCCTTGATCAGTTTGAGCCCTTTCAACTGAGCACAATACTCGGGCGACTCATGGCCGTGCAACTGGATGAAGTCGAGGACATAGTCATCCGCGATGCGTTTGACCGACTCGATATCCTCGTCGACAAACACCCCAACGCGCTTGCAGTTTGTAGGCAGATAGGCTGGACGCTCACTAACGTAACGACCCGACTTCGGCCAGAAGATAAAGCCCATCAGGTCGATACCCAGTGCCTCCACCTCACGGATATTCTCCGCATCGCGCATGCCACAGACCTTAACGAGAAAGGAACTTTCTCGTTGAGCTTGCTCACGTTCGGCTGAGCTCAAGTAAGCTTGGCTCTGCTCTCTCTTAATCGCAACCTTGATCATCATAGCTTCGAAATGAATTCGTTAAGAGCCTGACCAGGGTCGACAGTCTTCATAAAGTTCTCACCGATGAGGAAACCACGGAAACCGGCTTGCCGCAGCGCCTTCACCGTATCAGGGTTCGAGATACCGCTCTCGCTGACTTTCACCGCATCCTTGGGCAACAATTCTGCCAGGCGGAAACTATTCTCCACGTCCGTGACGAACGAACCGAGATTGCGGTTGTTGATGCCGCAAAGGTCGGGGCCGAGCGCAGCATATTCCAATTCCGGCTCGGAGTGCATCTCAAGGAGGACTTCGAGGCCCAGCTCGTGGGCTTTGTCCAACAGGCGTTTGCAATCTTGCTTCGAGAGGCAAGCGGCAATGAGTAGCACGGCACTTGCCCCACACAGGGCGGCGGCATAGAGCTGCGCTTCATCAATGACGAAGTTCTTATATAATATAGGTAGCGTTACGCCGCTCTGACGGGCCGTGCGGATGAAGTCGTCCGAGCCGCCGAAATAGTGCTCATCGGTGAGGATGCTCAGTGCTGCTGCACCATTCTGCTGATACGACAGCGGAATGATGTCGGCCCTACCCTCTTCCTTGATCCAGCCCTTCGAGGGCGACTTGCGCTTGAACTCAGCGATAATGCCGCTCTCGCTCTGGAGCAATGCCTCACGCAAAGAAACCTTCTTGGCGCAAAGCTGTTCCAGTTCCAGATGCTTGTAGGCTACGATCTCCTTTAGAATATCTTGCATAATCTTCGTTATTACGAATCAACTATTAAGTTCCACGAACTTCTTGAAGGTTTTCAGGGCACTGCCGCTGTCGATGCTCTCGCGGGCAATCTCCACGCACTCCTCGATGCTCTTCTGGCCCTTCTCCAGCACCTGAATACCGAAAGCGGCATTGGCCAGCACGATATTCTTCTGGGCAGGCAGGGCGCGGTTCTCCAATACAGAATCGAAAATCTGTGCGGCCTCCTCTTCCGTAGCACCACCGACGAGCTCTTCGGGTTTGGCAATGTCGAAGCCGAGGTCCTTAGGCGAGAAGATGCGCTCGTAATCCTTCGTTGTCACCTTGAAGTCGCCAGTAAGTGAAATCTCGTCGTAGCCATCGATGCTATTCACGATGCCGTAGTCGATACCGATCTTCTGATACACCTGATTGTAGAGGCGCATCTGATCGAGATTGGCGACGCCCAACAGCTGACACTGAGGCTGACTGGGATTAACCAACGGTCCCAGCAGATTGAAGATGGTGGGGAATTGCAGCGCCTTGCGAATAGGACCGACGAACTTCATGGCCTTGGCGAAGAGCTGCGCGTGCAGATAGACGATGCCGGCCTCGTTCAACGAACGGTTCAGCTTGTCGATATCATCCGTAAACTTGATGCCATGATGAGCAATGACGTTCGAGGCACCGCTGACGCTGGTGGCGGCATAGTTACCATGCTTGGCGACCTTATAGCCAGCGCCGGCAATCACAAAGCAACTTGTAGTCGAAATATTAAACGTATTCTTGCGGTCGCCACCCGTACCTACCACGTCAATATAACGGTCAGCATTGAGGATAGCGGGAACGCCGGTTTCCAGAATACCATCGCGGAAACCCAACAGTTCGTCAACCGTAACGCCGCGCATTTGCAAGGCCGTCAGCAGGGCTGTAATCTGTTCTGTAGGATACTCACTCTGTGTGATACCAATCAGAATATTCTTCATTTCTTCACGAGACAGTTCCTCGTGGTTCAGCATCCTGTTCAGGATGTCTTTCATTGTCTGTGCCATATCTTTGATGATTATATTCGTTTAATTCGTGAAATTCGTGGTTTATAAAAACATCCAGTTTTGCAGCATTTTCCGTCCGTCAGGCGTCAGCACACTCTCGGGGTGGAACTGGATGCCGCGGACGTTCAGTTCGCGATGACGCAGGGCCATAATCTGGCCTTCGTCTGAGACGGCGGTCACCTCTAAGCAATCAGGCAATCCCTCCCGAGAGACTACCCACGAATGGTAGCGTCCGATGATGATGTCGCGCTCGATGCCGCTGAAAATGGGGTCGTCGGCAATGATGTGACAGGGTGTGGCGACCCCATGAAAGACGTCGCTCAGGTTCTCTAACTTCGCACCAAATGCCTCACCAATGGCCTGATGACCCAGGCAGACGCCAAGGATGGGTTTCTTGCCGGCATAGGTCTTAATCACATCCAACAGCAGGCCTGCCTCAGAGGGAATACCAGGGCCCGGGCTCAAGATAATCTTGCTAAACTGCTCCAGGTCTTCGAGCTTAAACTGGTCGTTACGCACCACGGTGACTTCCGCGCCCAGCTCTTTCACTAAATGACTCAGGTTATAGGTAAACGAGTCGTAATTATCGATAATAACAATCTTCATATCCGTAAAATCCGTTTAATCCGTGTTCGTTTAAAGTGCTTCTGCCTTCTCGATGGCCTTGCGCAGGGCACCGAGTTTGTTGTTCACTTCCTGTAATTCATACTCCACGTCGCTCTTGGCCACGATGCCACCGCCAGCTTGGAACCACAGTTCGCCATTTCTGCTAACAAATGTGCGGATGGTGATGGCCTGATTCAGGCTTCCGTCCAGTCCGATGATGCCGATGCAACCACCATAGGCACCGCGGTTGTGCGGCTCGTACTCGGAGATAAGCTGCATGGCGCGAACCTTCGGCGCACCGCTCAGCGTACCAGCTGGGAAGGTGTCGATAAACGCCTTGATGGGGTCGGCACCCTCGTCAAGCTCACCACTGACACGACTGACGAGGTGGATGACATGCGAGTAGTACTGCAAATCCTTATAGAAATCAACCTTCACACCATGACAGTTGCGACTCAGGTCATTACGGGCCAAGTCCACCAGCATCACGTGCTCGGCATTCTCCTTCGGGTCGTTACGTAGATACTCTGCCCCCTTGCGGTCGGCATCGGCATCGCCCGTACGCCTGGTCGTGCCTGCAATCGGGTCGATATAAGCTTTGAAAGCTTTTGGCTTTTGGCTATTAACTATTGGCTCTATGCGGCAATGCGTCTCTGGTGACGAACCGAAGATGCGGAACCCACCAAAATCGAAATAAAACAAATACGGGCTGGGGTTGATGCTCCTTAGCGCACGGTAGAGCTTGAAGTCGTCACCCTCGTACTTCTGGATGAAGCGACGCGAAAGTACTATCTGGAACACATCGCCACGCAGACAGTGGGCAATACCTCGGCGGATGTTTGCACGGTGCTCGTCGTCCGTCAGCGTCGAACGCACATCACCTACGGGATGGAAGTCGTAAGCCTGTACGTTGGCCTTGTTCATCGCCTTCAGCACGGCATCGATGTCGGCAGCGTCGCCCAGCGTCACTACTTTCAGCATGTTATTATGATGGTCGAACACGATCACCACCTTATATAATATATAGAGCACGTCGGGGGCATCGTTCTTCGCCTGCGTCTCGTCCTTCACGGCGATATCCTCGAAATAGCGCACAGCATTGAACGACGTGTAACCGAAGAGGCCGCATACGTCCGCATCATCACCCTCCACCTGAATGTTATCGATGAGGGCATGTATGGCCTTATCCGAGCGGTAGTCTTTGTTCACCTCGTGCTGGAAGGTCTTCCCGTCAGGATAGGTAACGGTAGCAATGCCGTGCCCGATAGCCACGCTGGCAATGGGGTTGATGCCGATAAAACTTCGCGAGTTGTTGGCGTCGTGATAGTCCGAACTCTCCATCAGTGCACTCTGCGGATACAGGTCGCGCAATCGCATATACACTCCCACCGGCGTGTACAAATCCGCCAAGATGGTCTTGCTGCTTGTTTGAAATTTATAGGTACTCATAATTAAATTCGTGTAATTCGTGAAATTCGTGGTTTAAAAATCCCCGTATTCTTTTGCCATTTGTTTGTTCTTCAAATACGTCTCTACGTCCTTGTCGCCGCGACCGCTGACGGTGAGCACCACCACGTCGTCCTTCTTAAACGTCAGTTTTTTCAGCGCTGCAATGGCGTGGGCACTCTCGATAGCAGGGATAATACCCTCCATGCGCGTCAACTCGTAACCGCCATAGATGGCCTCGTCGTCATTGATGCTCAGTACCTGCGTGCGACCTTGCTTTGCCATGTTGCAATGCATCGGTCCCACACCAGGATAATCCAAGCCAGCCGAGATGGTGAAGGCCTCCTGAATCTGACCGTCTTCGTCCTGCATCACCAACATCTTCGCACCGTGCAGGATGCCCGTCGTGCCACGATGAATCGTCGCTGCCGTATAGTCCGTATCCCAACCGTGACCGCCAGCTTCAGCCAATACGATCTTCACACGGTCGTCATCCATATAATGATAGATGGTTCCTGCGGCATTGCTTCCGCCACCGATGCAGGCTATCAAGTAGTCAGGATAGTCGCGGCCGATCTTTTCTTCCAACTGCCATTTGATTTCCTCCGAGATGACGCTCTGCATCCTTGCCACGAGGTCAGGATAAGGATGCGGTCCCATCGTCGAACCGACAATATAGAACGTGTCGCTGGGATGACAGCACCAGTCGCGGATAGCCTCGCTGCAGGCGTCGCTCAGCGTCATGTTACCCGTCCTTACGGGATGCACCTCAGCACCCAGCATCTTCATCCTTTCCACGTTCGTGTGCTGGCGCTCCACGTCGGTAGCACCCATAAACACTTCGCATTTCATGTTCATCAGCGCACACACCGTCGCTGTCGCCACACCGTGCTGACCTGCTCCCGTCTCGGCAATGATGCGCGTCTTGCCCATCTTCTTCGCCAACAGAATCTGACCGATGGTGTTGTTGATCTTGTGCGCACCCGTATGGTTCAGATCCTCACGCTTCAGATACAACTGACAGCCATACTGTTCGCTCATCCGCTTGGCATAATACAACGGACTGGGCCGTCCTACATAGTCCTTCAACAATGCATGATACTCTGCCTTGAATTCTGCACTCTCGATAATCGGCAGATACGCCTCCTGCAGGTCATGCACGCACTTGTAGAGAATCTCCGGCACGTATGCCCCTCCGAACTCTCCGTAAAAACCGTTTTTGTCTACTTGATACTTATTCATATATTTTATTGTTTAAATATTGTCCTTGTTCTATTTCCTTGTTTTGTGCCGCTCTGTCGCAACCTTACGAATGAAAAAGAGACTCGCCGCAGTCGCGACGAGCCTCCGTTTTATTACTTTCATGAACACACACGGCTCAGTGTCTCGCGACTTAATCGAGTCTCGAGCGCCACCACCAAGCGTAAGCATTCATTCTCTGTGTCATTTTGCTGTTAAGTTTACTTTTCGTCGGCAAAAGTACACATTTACTTTCATTCTGCCAAATTTTTCGCCAACTTTTTTACGATTTGTATTCAAATTTAGGATAAAACGACAATCCGAAACTATCACATCGTTACGTGTCTTCGCCCATTTTTACGCTTGTTCTGCGAAGTAATCCGACTACCTGAAAATGCTTGGAAAACGCCCGAAAATTTAGTACCTTTACAGTGCCTAAAGGAAGCAATGGCAGTGCGCAGGCCGGCGTGGAATGAAGGCAAGAGAGAATTAACAAATTATTTACACATCACAAAAACTAGACAAGACATGATTGAATTGTATCTTTCAAAAAACAGAAACGAGACTAGTCCGAGCTTCGGCAAGTTCTATCCCAGGGTGTCGTACAAGCAGACGCTGGACATCCACGACATGGCAAAGCACATGGCCGAGCACAACACCCCGTTC
>CACYKE010000062.1 GCA_902774925.1 uncultured Prevotellaceae bacterium
TAACTACCTTTTGACTGCCCTCGATGACGATGCCGCGGGTGCTGGCCGTGGCGGGTGTGCCTTGCAGGGTGTAGGCAGAACCCTCCGTGATGGGCACGACGCGGGCTGAGTTTACGGGCGAAGAATCGCCCGTCTTCTCCTTGAATTCTGCACGGGCACGAGCCAACTGCCCGATGAAGCGCTCATGGTTACGAATCAGCTGATAGAGCACCGAGCCAGCCATGCGGCCTGCATCGACATCGCTCTGCCAGTGGTAGCCGGCGATGACGCGGCTCTGACCGAACTCATAGCCACGGGTGAGCAACTTCTCCATCGCCTCATTAGACTGGTTGATGTCGGCCAGCAACAGTGCCGAAGTCCAGAAGAACACAGTATGCCCCGAGGGATAGGACCCCTCATAGCGGTGCTTCTCCTCCTTCTCGGGAATCAGCGTGCCCTCGTTGTAGTAGGCGTAGGGACGCTGGCGGTTGAACTTGGCCTTTGCGCCGGAATGGATGCTGTCGCACGAGGCGCAGACGTCCTGCAGGATGCTGTATATCTCTGGCGTGCCCTCCTTCGTGATTTCCAGCCCGAAGAGCGGCCCCATCTCGTCGATGACGGTCTGCATGCTGTACACGGCATCGCGCTGAGCCTGGGCAGCACGCGCCTCGTCCTGACGCATCAGCTTGCCCCAGAGGTGTTGTGACTGGTCGGCCACGAAGCGGGCTGACTCGAAAGCGGGGAATGGCGGCAGAATCTTGGTCATGTCGGGCAGTTCGGCCTTGGTGAAATACGCGTGTCCGTTCTTCTCGTCACCGGCTGCAAAAGCGGTGAATACTACCATCATGGCGGCTGCAGCCATCAGTAAACACTTCTTCACTTGTCTCATGTTACTTTACTGTTTATTTCTGGTTCTGCTTGATGACGCGGTCGACGAGGGTCATGCCACAGGTCTCGTAGAGCTTCTCGGCAGAATAGCTGGGACTCTTATCCATACCGGCGAAGTCCATGTAGATGATGCCCACGGAGCCTTTGTGGCTGGACAGCCAGTCGGCAGCCTTCTTGTTGGCCTCGACGGCATTCTCGCGGTAGCTGTCGCTAAGCGGCAGTCCGAAGTAGGCCGAGGGGTAGTTGATGACCCATGCGGGCTTTGCGGCCGTCATGTCGCGACTGGCGGCGGCTTCAAGCATGCGGAGTACGGCTTCGTCCTTGCCGTCGCGGCTGGACTTGCCCCAGTAGTCCTGTACCCAGAGGGGCGTCTCCGTGCCGTCGGAGTCGGTGATGTGCCCCTTTTGCTGCTTCTCCAGCTGCTGGTCGTAAACCCATCCGTAGCAGTAGCCGCCAATGGGGTTCTGGGCATACTCGTACTTCGACAGTATCAGCACCTTGCCGCGCATCTCGCCCACGGTGAGGCGGGGCTTGAAGTCGGCAAACATGCTGCGGAACTCGGCACTGCTGATCATGGCGGTGAACTCCTTACCCCAAGCCTCCTTGTCGAAGGTGGCACTGAGGTCGACGGTGAGAATGCAGAACTCGGTGGGGTTGGCCGTCAGGAACTCCTTCAGTTGCTGGAAGAAATCGCGAACCAGCAGTTTGGTGAACATATATCCGTGGGCACAGCGTAGCACGTAGGCCGTTTCTTCAAACACACGCTCCGGACGCAGGTCAAATACGCGCATGCCCACCTTCAGCTGTTCGCGAATGGTCAGATCCTGCGTCTTGGCCGTACTCTCGGCAATAGGAGAAAACAACTTGCTCTGCCAGCCGTCGGCCGTGCAGGCATCATGGCTGCCGGGCAGCGAGAGGTCGGCCACGAGCCGACTGTCAGCCAGTGTCTTCATCCACTGGCTGTTGTCGACTTTCGTAGGTTTGTAGTTGTTGACGTCGTACTTGGTCGTACCACTGCCGTTCTGCTCAACGAAAGTGTTCAGTGCCGACTGGGTTTCGTAGTCAGCGTGTTCAAGCGTCAACAGCTGCTGGTCCACGCCTACAGCGGTGATGGCATCGTTGGCATAGATGACGTTCCACTGCTTCGGATATGCCTGGTTCCAGTCGTTGACCAGCGTGATGCTCACCAAACCATCATCGCGGGTGGTATAGGTGAAGATGCCGTAGCCCAGCGTACCCTGTACCAGTGCCGGTTTTGTGTTGTCGTCTTCGCTGAAGAAGCAGCGCTGGAAGTCGCCCGTGCCGTCCTCTTCGAAGTGATAGATGTCAACCACGACAATATAAGGCACCTGCTCGCTGATGGGGTCTTCGCTCATGGCAATACCCGAGGCCTCGTAGATGCAGTACCAGGCTCCTCCGCTTATCTTTTGCGCCAGCGGACCTGCTCCGGCCTCCGTTGTGCTGTCGTCGTCCTTGCTGCACGAGGTCAGCAAGACCGTTGCCAGCAGCAGGGAGATATAGAATAGTCTTCTTATCATGTTTTACTCTTCATCGTCATCCAACCACCAGAGCTCCACGTCCGAGTTGTTGACGGGGTTCAGAAGTTCTTCGATTGTTTCTGGCATCACAGAGACTGTGTTCATGTCGAGCCATTTGCTCCAGCCGGTTGCCTGGTCGAAGGCAGAGCTCTTGAAGTTGGCGGCATGCTTCTGGTAATCGTCGTCTTCCTTGGTATAGAGAGAGATACCCAGGCTGAAGGTACCGCGCAGGGTTTTGACATCTGTCCCTTTATATTTCCTAAAGACGCCATTGATACGATATACGTTGGCAGCCTCGATGGCTTTACGCAAATTCTCGGCAACGTCCTTGGCCTTGGCTTGGGTTTGAGCGTTTTCATCCATGTAGAGAGCAAGGTTGTCGGCATAGTCGAGCACGTCGACATGGGGGTACTGCCACTCGTAGACATAGACGCTCATGCTAGCCGCGTCAACGCCGCCCTTCTGCTCAGTGTAGTTGCTGGTTATCAGTTCACCCATTTCCTTCACTTGTGCATTGATAGCAGCAATCTTGTCGGAACGCCAGCAACCGAAGTCGCAGTTCTCAGGATTAAGATTTTCATCTTTATCCTTCGCATTCTTGAAGGCATACAGGAAACTCGTCTCCAGATACTGGCGCTGCTTCAAGGCTGCCTGTTCGAAATCATTGGGAGAGGCAGTAAGCGCCTTGATAAGACTAACGGGGTGATCTTCATTGACGCGTGCCACATGGGTGCTCGTAAACTGGTAGTCACAGTAGGGAGCCGTCTCAGTCAATACCTCCAACTGACCCATCAGACAGCCGTACCAGTAGATGGCCTTCAGGTGGGTATTCGTCTCCTTCAGGGCTGCAGCGATGCTCTTGACAGACAGACCCATGCCCTTGTGGTTATCGTCATACATAATACCGCGTGTCACCTCCGTATCCAAGTCGAAGCCGCCACCATGGTTGCAAGGTATCAGGATGTAGTTCTCTGCAGGGGCCGTCTTCTTGCACCACTCGATATACTCCATCAGCGTCGCCTTCTCGTAGAGCTTCACCTCCGAGGCGGGCTTGTATTTCAGCCTCTCGCGGTATAGCTGTTGCCCGTTCTTTTCCGTAAAATCCTTAAATGTCTCGTCACACATCTCGTAGCGATAGGTCATGCCTAATTCACCCCAGAAAACGTTGGGGTCAAAGTTTGGATTTATTTTCTTATACTTGGTGTCGTCCTTCGACATGGAGTACATCACCATGAAGCGCACTTGTCCTTTACTTTCTATCACCGCATTCAGGATAGAGTTAAACGCACCCTCCAGCATGACGTCGACGTCGCCGCCGCCACAGCCGTAAAACATAATGGTGTACTTGGCCTTTTCCTGTGGAGCAGATCCACCATTGTTGTCGTCGTCCTTGCTGCACGAAGTCAGCATGACGCTTGCGCCGCAGAGAAGGATGGCGGCTATCATCCATAGAATCTTTTTTTTCATAATTGTAATTTTTATCTTTATTACAGGTTTATTTCCTAAAACGAGTCGAAGGTGGAGTAATCGTCTATCTCTCCAGGACCTGCCGTTCCGGGCAAGTCGCCAGACCAAGGCATTGAAACCGTATCACCGGAGATCATCAGCATTCGAGCTGGTTGAAGTTTGACTACCTTGAAAGCCGGCACTATATAATTTTTCTTTTTCATCATAACCTTGTCCTATTTGATAACATATTTACGTCCGTTTTTGATATAGATGCCCTCTGAGGGCTGGCCGACGCGCTGGCCTTGGATGTTGTACCATTGACCATTGACCTTTGACCTTTGAACATTTTTGATGTCATTCGTCTCGTCGTCGGCATAGCTGAAGGTCAGGGCGGCGGCATTACCCACCTTGTTGACTGAGATATAGGCACGGAAGGCGGGAATCTTGGCGGTGCCCTTGTAGATGAAGAAGCCCACCTGACCACTCTTGTTGCGTCCCAAAGTAAGGCAGCCGCCGTCGTTGGCATCCGCCTGGTTGACCGTCATGCCGTTACGGTCGACACCCTCAAGCAGGTTCTCGTAGACAGGAATACGCGTATAGCGCTTTGAGTCCTTTGAGGCAAATAGCGTGTACGTGCCGGGCTTGGTAGCCTTGATAACCACGGGAGTCAGCATGCGTATCTTGTTGCTGATTTCGCGCAGCACCAGCGTCGACTCGCTCTCCTTGGTCTTCTCTTTGTCGACGATATAGGCGGTGAGCCCTTCGGGCAGCTCGGTGTCGAAGCCGATGTACATGGTGGCCCAATAGTTGCCTTCGTTGTCCAGGCTCTTCTCACTGACCTCGAGTTTGAAGTAGGGTTCTATCGTCTTGCCTGTCCAGAAGTCCGACTCCTGATACTTGCTGACCAGATGGCCCTTGCCTTTGCCGTCGGTGGTCTGCGGCTTGTTTTCATCACCGGCCCGTCGTGCTCGGAAGGCTGGCGCATCACTGCTATCGTCGTCGCTGTCGGCATAGTCCTGCGTAGCGTCCTCGATATAGTAGGTGATGGTCTTGCCGTCAGCCGCTGTGAAGGCATTGTCGGACAACTCTACCACCGTCTCGTAGTCGTAGTCAGCAGCGTCGATGAAGACACTCTCCACCTCCGGCATCTTGAAGACGGCATTGCTGCCAATGGACTTCACATTGTCAGGGATGGTGATGCTGGTGCCCTTGCGTCCGCTGGGGAAACTCAACAACTGGTCCTTGTCTTTGTTCATGAGCAGGCCGTCGACAGCGGCAAACCAGGTGTGGTCGGTCTCTACGGCGTAGTTCTCCAGTCCGGAGTTGTAGAAGGCCTGTCCTGACACAGTGGTGACACTAGAGGGAATGGTAAACGATGTCATGCTGGTGTTGCCGCGGAAATCATCGTCGCTCAGCTCCGTTATCTTGTTGGAGAATGCGAGCGCCTGCAGCTTGTCCTTCTCTTGGAACGAGGTGCCAAGGTCGGTGATGCTGGCAAAGTAGCGGAACTCGGGGAACTTCTCTATCAGAGCACCATCATTGTCGTCGGGGTTGCCATCGTTCTCGTTCATGTCTTCTTGAAACTCTTCCAGCAGCACGCCCTTCAGTTCGGCGAGCGATACCTCACCATTGTGGTCATCGTCGTAATGGGCCAGACAGAATGCCTTGGCCTCCTCGTCCTCGAACTTGATGCCAGCCGTAATGCTGGCAGCAGTCGTGATGGGGGTAATTATCTTCGCCCCGTCGAGACTGCGCACCAGGTAGACGGAGCTGCTGGCCGTCTTGGGCTCCAACACGCGGATGTCAGTATCGAGATCCAAGACGGTGTTGTCTGTCGTCTGCCACGAAGCATTGCCGGGCGTGAAGTCGAGCAGGTAATTCATGTTGTCCAGTCGGTTGTTCTGATCGGTATAGATGGGCAGCGCGATGAGCTTGCCATAAGCCGTCTCGGCAAAGCTCCTCAGCATGGGGAAGCGGCCCTGCTGGGCTTTCCACTTCTCGAATCCCTCGCCAGTGAAGAAGGTGCCGTCGGTCATGTCGGCAACAGTTTTGGCATCTTGTACATAGTTGTTGTTGTCCGTGGGCAGGTAGCCTACTGGGAAATAGCCGCTCCCCCCCGGATATTTCTCGGCTGTATTGGCAATACCATTTTGTGCATGGCTGTTGTTGAGCACTAAGACACGTGTTATATTGGGGTGGCGCATTTTCCAAATTTCAGACGTTCCCCTATTCCAGTCTGCAAAGAGTGCTGCTTGGGGGGTAAAGTCTGATGATGCACTCTTTATAGTGACTGCCACTACGCAGTCCTCGAAAGAAGCGAAACTATTTGCAGTAATTGTACCTCCAACAGAGTAACACAAACCACCCATCTGAAGTGTATTACTGGCGCTGGCATGATAGTACAGGCCGTTGAACAGACAATTACGGATAACAGACTTAGCACCAACTTGGGGGGTAAGGAATCCGCTGTAGCCCTCAGTTGCAGTTTCTGGTGTTTTTACCGCACAGTCCACAAATGCCGTGTTCTCTATAGAGGCTTCCTCCTGCATGGTCTCCACCAGTCCGAAGGCATTGGTGGAGTAGAGTCCATGTATCATGTGTCCGTCGCCGTCGAGGTGGGCATACCAGTTGTTCTTGTCGCGATTCGACTCGTGGTCCCACTTGCTGCAGCCGTCTTTGGGTTCACCGACGTTGGTCAGCAGATTTTCGTTAAACCAGATGTCGTTCTTCAGCTTGTAGTACTTCCCCGCTTCGTTATTGGTGAAGGCATGAATCAGTTGGCGGGCGCTATGAATCAGATACGGGCTTCCCTCCGTACCGTTGCCGCTGTCGTAGTACTTGTAAGTCTTTCCGTTCCATTTGCGACTGCCGTTGACGCCTAAGCACAATTCCTTGCTGATATTGTCGGTAGAGGTTATGGTCAGCATGACATCTCCCACGGCATTGACCTTCGGTGTAGCCACCTGGGCATCGGTCTCGCCGCTGATGGTAAGCATGGTCTGGTCGGCAGGTAGCGAGTAGCGCGCCGTCTTCATCGTAGTCACATTGCCCACAGTCTCCATATCCTGCTTCTTCATGGCCAGCGACAGCGGCGCATCGAGGAAGAAAGTCTGCAGACCATCGCCCGTAAAGCCTACAGGTACCGATGCCAGCCAGGCATAGGCAGGGAAGATCTTGGGGGTGTGCAGGGCTTCCTCGTCGTCAACCAACATGATGTAACTGTCTATGGCGCGATGGATGACATAGTCGTACATCATGCCCAGATTATCATTAGCGTGATAAGCAATAGGGTCGAAATCAGCGTAGGCTATGTTTGCACCCGTCACCTGCAAGCGAGGATAGTATCCCGTTTCATATACCCAGGCATTACTCAAGGCGTAGTCGAATTTAGTATTCTCGGAATTCACACGCCTCTGCCAGTCGACATAGACAGGTACGGAGGTGCTGAACGATGTCGTTTCGCTGGAGCCGTCGGTCAGGTTCGAGAAGGAGAGGCTCTCGTCCGACTCTTCCTCATTATCATAGACATTCCGGTCGAAATAGCTCTTGCTGTTAGTGGCAGTACCATTCCATAGCGGAGTAACCGATGGCTTGGTCATGGTTCCAAGGAACAGACAGTTGGTAGCTTTGCCCGCAGTCAGCACACCTACGATTCCATGAGCATTGGTAATGGTTCCACAGTCGATGTGTCCGCTATAAACGCAGTTGATGATGGTTCGTGCATCGACCGTCTGATTGGTATAGGTGTTGAAGGTGTTCCTGCCCACAATGCCGCCAACGGCATAGGGAGAAGTAATCGTTGCCACACTGACACAGCTCATCAGCGTCATCTCGTTATAGCCCGCAATGCCGCCCAGTTCAGATTCATCGGCAGCCACCTGGCAGGTCATCGTTCCGGACGAAGCACATGCCAGCAGATAGGCAGCCTTGTTGGCACCGCATATGCCACCGGCTGAGACCGTGCTTTGTGAGCTCAGTACCATATCGACATCTGCCGCACAGTCGAAGAGGTATGAAATCTTGGGTCGGCTCTCGCTATTGGGTATTTGATTCTCGTCAGTAATATCAGCCGGACTCATCGAGGTATCGGCATATCCCGCGATGCCACCTACATAGCGGCCGTTGGTGATGTGTAGCGTCACCTTGGCATGACACTGGTAGATGCTGGCAGGAATATTCATCCTGCCGACCATACCACCTATGTACGTGTCAGCAAAGTTGTTCTGGCTATTCTTCAGCGTGCCTGTTATCTCACCAGCTATGTCGCAACCCCATATAGCACCGTAGAGACTCTCGCTGATGTCGTAGCCCACATATCCGCATAGCAGTCCGGCGCGCAGTACCCTGTTGGCGTTGCTGTCAGTAGTGTTCAGGGTTATTCTTGCCCCTGTCATATTCAGGTTGCGGACGTACCCTTTCGTGTAACCGAACAGTCCGTAGGCCACAGCATCTGTGGAAGCGTCGTCGCTGACGCTGATGGTCATGTTCTTGATGGTATGCCCGTTGCCGTCGAAGTTGCCGGCAAAGTATTTTGCCTCTTTATGTCCGATGGGGCTCCAATTACTGCCAGCAAGGTCAAGGTCGGTCTCCAGTCGGAAGAACATTCCTTTGTAGTTGGTTCCTGCGTTCACCTGGTCGGACAATTTCTTTAAGTCATCAGATGTCGCAATCAAGTAGGGACTATTTTCAGTGCCACTGCCCGTAAAATCTGTTGCAAAGGCTTGCCAGGGCATCAGTGCCACTAGGCACAGCATCATGCCCCATTTCATGATTCCTTTTACCTTATTATACATATATATCATTCTTCTTTACCTCTAAAACATGAACTTCACTATCTCCTGACCGGTGCTGAGCATGAAAACTCCATGACGATCGATGGGCACGAAAAGGCGGCTGTCAGGGCGTTCCTTTATGAAGATGAGGACGCCCTCTGCATCGAAGACACGCAGGAAGTCATTGCTCTCCAGTCCGCTCACCCAGACGCCTTTCTCGACCTGTTCAATCTTGACCTTGCGGTCATTGACATCTTTCTTGACTACCGGCAGCAGCGTTACGTTGTCAATCTCTGAGGGCAGCAGGTGGATGATGCGCTGGTTGTCATGCCACGACAGGTTGTCGACCACGGCATCGGTGATGTCCTCCTCCTCGCCCAGGGCTTCCAGCACACGGTCGTTATAGACGCGGGCACGGAGTTCCACTTCAGCCTCTTCTTCCAGACCGTCCACCATCAGCTCAGCGTAAGCCGTGCGCTTGCCGCCAATCAGTTCAAAGTCGCTGGCTTTCAGCAGTACCTCGGCGGTGCTGGTGATGGGCACATCGCACACGTGGTTGGGGTAGAGACCTACATGCACTGTTTCGTTGTCGCTGAGTCCGCCGTTGTCGGTCAGTTCCAGGTATAACTTGTTCACCGAGCCTTCGATGGTCTGGCTCAGCAGTTCCACTCCAACGTCAGAGAAACCTGCGGCATACGTTTTGACCTCTTCCTCCGTCTTGACAGAACGGCGCTGAGGAGCACCGCGGCGGCTGGCTTTAACGATGCCGTACGAATCGGTGAAGCCCGCCATCACGTCGTGAGCCCGCAGCAGTCCGTTGAAGTTCTCTGGCACCTCATAGTCAGCAACTAGTACCTGGCTGGAGTAAGGAGCAATGAAGAGATCCTCGTAAACGAACTCCTGGTCGTTGATGGAAGCATCAATGAAGTCGATGGGCGTAGAGCCCGTGTTGTAGATGGTCAGGTTGACAGGCATGACACCGTCTTCAATGACAGGGTCGTCCGGGTAGTCGATGGTATATTTGAACTCATCGAAGAACTCCACCTGGTCTCTCATCAGGTAGGTGTTGAAGTTGCGCTCGTCAGTAAGGGTATAGAGCGCCGTCACTTTCCGGTCGTCCAGCAGCACGTCGTAGTTCGACATATATGTGCTGTCAGCTGTACAGCCCAAAGTGATATACGGTGTGGCGGTCATGTTCTCACGGAGGAAGATGCGCGAGCAGTTCAGCATGACCTGCGTGCTGTCGGTAGTGATGGCATCGCCCTTACGCCTGATGATACGGTCGTTGCACTGCCATACCACGGCAAAGTCTTCAGGACGTTCGTTGTTCTTGTCGGCAACAATCTTCACACTCATGGGATTGTAGCGTGCTATGGCCAGCTCGGTGCCATAGTTCTTGTAGCGTCCCATCATGTCAATCTGCTTGACATAGATGTCGCAGTTGGCGCTGTCCACCCGGTTGAGGATGGCTATCATGGGCATGGCTCCCACCTGGTCGAGCGAGAACTGTACCGGGTTCAGCTTCTCCTTGCCCACATAGCGCACCGGCTGGAAGGCCGGTTTGCAGTAGTAGCGCAGTTCCAGGCTGTCCTCTCCGCTGGGCAGCATGGTGAGTGCCACGAGCACGGTGTCGTTGCGCATCAGCACCTGATAGTCTTTCAGCACGTCGTCCTTGCTCACCTTCAGTACGCTCTCGGGGGCGCTCCACTTGCCTTCGTCGAGTACCGACAGCATGAGGTCGCCCTCAAAGGCACGTATGCCGCTGGCCACCATGTTGGCCTTGTTCTGCTGGTTCTCTTCCTCAGTGGCACCCTCCACCTCATAGGGAGGCAGCGAATAGGTGCCGCGTTTCCAGACGCAGGCAGCATTGTCTTCTTCGCCCAGCTCGGTGCGTTCTCCATCTTCAGTCCATGTATTGATGGCTGCCACGGGGGTGTTGTCGTTCAGGTCTGGGTTGTAGGCTATCACCATGTGCTTCCTGTGAGGTGTAAACTCCGAGCGCAGGTCGGCCACGATCTGCATCTTGCGGCTCACCTCCAATTCCTTGTCAGCATCAGCCTCGCCCAGGATGAGCGAGTTGTCCATGGCTTCCGTCATCTCTTCATAGACCACCAGTTCAGAGGTGCCCTCCTTGGCCACGCTCTGGTTCTGCACATAGCGGCCTTCGGTCGACATGGGGATGCCGTCGGCCTTGTCCATCTTGTCGTCAGTCGTAGGAGCGTCATACTCCGTCATCCGGTCGTCGTTCAGGTCGTTGGCATTGCCATTGTTCACCATCACAAAGTTGTCCCAGCCCATAAAGTAAGGATTGGCCTTGAAGCCCAGTCCGTCCATGATGCACTTGCTGATGGGGAACACCGGTTCGGCAGAAGCACGTAATGTTTGTAGGCTGGGTGCTTTCTTTTCTTCTGACCAGTCGTTTTTATAGTTGGGGTAGAGGGGTATAAACGGATTGGTCTTGTCGTCAGGCCAAGCTTTATACCAGCCTCCTCTAACGGCAAATCGCGGATTGATGCGTCCAAGGAAGAACAATTTCAGGTCTGCCTGGATCTCAGCACCGGCTATAGCTGAGAACACCGCTCCTGCGTCATTGCGGCCCAAGTCAAAAAGACGTGTATAGCCACCGTTCAGTTTTAGCTTAAAACCTCCACGCACTGTAATGGAAAGGGACGCCCATCCGTTCTTGTTGAAGCCCTGGCCGTCGTATGCCCTGCGTGGGCTGGGAGCATTGACAACTGCCGGAGCATTGGAAATGTTATCGTCGCCGCCAGCATCGCCGCCACCGGCATCACCTCCTCCGCCGCCGGCATCACCACCACCAGCGTCACCTCCACCGCCACCGGCATCACCTCCGCCTTCTTGACCGCCCTGGCCGCCCTGACCACCAGATTGCTGTTCGAAATCAGTGCCGAGCGAGATGCCCAATCCGCCTTTCACCTCGCCCAGTCCATCGATGTAGAAACCGTGAATTCTGCTGGACGACCCATTACTATGCTTGTAGTTCCAACTTCGAAGTCCTACTCCGATATTGGCCTGGGCCACAAAATTGAAGAAGGCATTAATCGAAAAGAATTTCCAGAATTTTGCCAGGTCCCAGGTGTAAGAAGCGAAATAGCCCACGCCCCCTCGGACTTCAAGAGCTTTAAGATACACCTCCTTCTTGGCATTCTCATTGTTGAAAATGTTATTAAACATTTTAATACCAAAGCCGACATGAGCATCAACAGTAAGACCTCCGCCCAGCTTGTTGATTTCCACCTTGAAGATGTCATCCAACTCAGAGAGCATCCATTGGTCTTTATTCAGCGTCGATGTCTTGCCACCCTGCAGCGGGTCGACGCCGTAATTCCATTTGCCTTTTGTCTGTGTGTCAAACTCCCCCAGCTTAGTACGACTCAGTCGTCCATTCTCCTTGATGCTTTTGCGGAACATGTCTCCTTGACCTTCATTTTTTCGGTTCACACCCCATGAGAACCTGACGTCTAGTTCAAAGATTCCCCTGCTTAACTCAATATAAGGTACGACACTGAAATTGATGCCTGGGAATCGGTCAGCGCGAAGGTCCCACTTGCCGAGATTACCCAGAAACGAGAAGCAGCCCAAGCCGTTGAACTCATATGCAGGGCTCGAGGTGAAAGCATACTGCTTGGCTTCATTGATAGCGTTTTCCTTCTGCTTCTCCTCGTCGATGTAGACCCGACGGATGAGCGGCATGTCGTTATAATCCTTGGTACCGATGGTAAGACGCGGCTTGTAGTTCTGGTCTGCTTTGGGCAGCACACCCACCATATCCCAACGCATGGTGTACCAGCTGCGCGACAGCGTGGGGTAGTCGTTTCCGTCGATATAGGAACTGCTTGTCGGATCGCGGTTGATGAACGTGCCCGAGCTTCCAACCTCCTCAAACTTCAGCTTACCCTGAAAACTGGCGGCATTGCCAGTCTTGGGCAGTGAGTATTCCACGCCTATCTCGGCATATTTCTCTACGGGTTTGTCGTTCAGCAACTTGAGGGTCTTCTGATAGCCGCCGTCTTCTATGAAGAGCACCACGTTAGACGCAGGACCGGTGGCCAGGTCGTTAGCTCCTACGGTGAAGACTTTATGCTTTTTGCCATTGTATGTCTGTTCCTTCTTCTCGTCATGCAGCGTATAGAATATTCGCTTTGAGATGTCCGGTCCAGTAGCGGTGGCACTGCCGGGAATCAGTCGCAGGTTTTGCTTCGCACAATCCTTGTTGAGAACGTTGGTTTTCGGATCCACTGCACCCGCATATTTGAGGAGGGCAGGGTAATAGCCTGCTGCAAACACCTCGATATAGCAAGGATTGCCATAGGTCAGAATCTTGTGGATACCGCGTTTCTCATCGTATCCTGCATACTTCATCTTCAACTCCTCTCCCTGCGACACATATTTTCCGTTGGCATCGACCTCTGCAATATTCAAGGTAATGTCTTTTGCCAGTTTGGTCTTCGGGTCTGTGGCAGCTTTGATAATACCTTCCTTACCTATCAGTTTCAGCTCAAGCGTGTCGTACTGCTCGAACAGTCCCGAGCCCAGCATGTTGAAGATGGTCAGCTCGCGGTTCTTGTGTTTGTCCAGATTGAAGTTCGGACTCATGTACAGGCGATTCAACTTGCTGCTGAGGTTGACACCCGCCACAATGCGGTCGTTGTCCAGCTTCAGGCGCTTCCCGTTGCTCACCAGATAGAAGTTCACGTTACTGTTTTGGGGCTTGTAGTAGCTCTGGAAGTGCGAGCCGCTCAGCTTCAGGGTGGTCGTGGTCTTGGTGGGGTTCTCGACAGAGAGGTTCTCCGCTTCGCACTCCAACGTATAGGTGAGTCCCGTCTTTTGGCGGCGGGAGTCGAGTTTGAATACCACCAGGTCGTCGTTGTCCCAGTCTAAGACCTTGTACTTGACGCGCAGTGTGTCGCCCGGGTTGCAGCCTATGCGGTTCACCTTGATGACGAGCGAGTCGGACTGGTCATCGGTGTTGATGAAGAAGTAGTTGGTTGCTATCATCTCTTTGTAGACCATCTTGCCACCATACATTCTCACAAAGGTGTTGCTGGTGCCGTATGACCTTACGCTGGCCTTGAACTCGCCATGCCTGCCGCTGCCGTCCTCAATGCGGAAGCACAGCAGGTTTCTGTCACGCATCTTCCAGAATACCTCCTGGTCGGCACGTGTCTTCTCGTCGGTTTTGCTGAACATCTGCTTCACCAAATTCACGTCATTGACGTTGCTGTAGGTGATGCTGCCATTGCCCACATCTTGCCAATTCAGTCCAGAGTTAGCCTCCTTGATGTTCCGCAAACTCGTTATTTCGTCCACGTTGTTGGCGAAGTACAGCTTAAAGTCTACCTGTGCCTGCGCAACCAAAGCTGCCAGCAACAGCAGCAGTGAAAAATATCTTCGCTTCATCTTAATTATCAATTCTCAATTGTCAAAGTCTGATCAGCGTCGAACCCTGGTTGCCAATCTTCACGGCATAGACGCCGGAAGGCAGGTTGGGCAGTTCCACGCTGCCGTTCTCCGACTGGGCATCCAGCAGCTTCTGTCCAGACAGGTTATAGATAGTCACGCGCGTGCTCAGGTCGCCGCTGATGCGCAGTGTACGTCCGTCCAGTGTGGCCTTGATGTGCTCCGAGGGCAACTCGGGGATGGCGGTGTTGATGCCCAGCACGTAGAGCAGCCCCTTGTAGGCGTTGATCTTGCCGGCACCATAGCGCAGGGGATTCGCCTTCGTGAACTCGTCCGTCATGCTGGAATGACGGATGATGTCCTTGATGTCCTGGTTGGTCAGCGTCTTGCCCTTGTCCTGGGCAGCCTGCATCCACAGGGCGATGATGCCTGCAGCAGCAGGTGTCGACATCGACGTTCCCGACATGAGGGTATAGGGATAAATACGGGGTTTGTCCTGACCCTTGAACTGGTTGGAATAGGACGTCTTGGCATAAGCCTGGTCAGGGTTGTCGAAGCTGTTGGCAGCAGCATAGATTTGATAGCCGGGAGCCACCACGTCGGGATAGGCCAGGTGGTCGGTGCTGAAGTCTTGGCCGTAGCTGCTGAAGCTGGCATAGCGTCCGATGGGCTCGTCGGGGTTGGGCGTCATCTCGCCAAAGACAGGTACGCGATTGTCTGTGACGTAGGCACCGATGGTGACAGCCTCGCCTGAGGTGCACCAGTCGCCCATGGAGTTCTCCGAGCTGCCTGGCTTCAGCACGCCGGGTTCCTCCATCGAGTCGGCATAGTTTGAGAAGTAGTCACCCCAGCACTGCATCTCCACGTCACCTCCCGCAGCCGTGAAGATGACCATGGGATAGTAGTTCTGCGTGCTGGTGAACATGTCGTCGCCTGGTGTCGTATCAAACTGTCCGTAGAACGTTAGCTGTGCATGGGTGTAGGTGAACTGCTTGTTGTTCTTGTCCAGACCGGTACCCTGGGCTATTTCTAACACAAGCGTTCCTTGAGTTAAATATTCGCCCAGCTTCTGGAGGAAGTCCTGACCAAGGTAATAGGCAGGATACACCTCATAAGTCTTGTTATAATCATCGTCAATCTTATACGTGACAGAGAAGGCTCCCTTATACTCCTCAGTACCAGTCGACGTCAGGGGCAGCTTGCACTCGTAGACCACATTGCCGTTCTTGTCGGTGATGGCCAGGTCAGCCTTCACCTCCTTGTCAGTACGGAACAGGAAGTTGACATTACCATGACTAATTGCATTCTTGCACCACACCTTCAGGCTCTTGCCCTGAGTGATGGTACGGGCCAGATACATGGAGTCGTCACCCTCGTTGCTCGAACACAACGCCATCACGTTACCCTGCTTGCAGTAGTTGCCGATGTAGCGGGCCATCGTGCTCGTGCCGTCGTGCAGACCCTCGTGGTCATTCTCACTCCAGCTGATGACGAGGGGCTTGTTCTGCTTGGCAGCAAAATGCTTCAGGGCATACATTCCCTGCATGTTGTTGTAGTTTCTCAAATAATTTGCCATCTGCGGATACAGCTTCTGCTGCTCCTCCGTCGTGCCCGACTGAGCCAGTATCAGCTCGGCATCGGGAGCCATACCGCCCAACTTGCCGCTGTTGGCATCCCTGCCATGAAAGTCACCCTGGTAGTCCATGTGGCGACCTGCAGCGATGCTGGCACAGTGGGTGGCATGCGAACCGTCGTCATCCTTCACCTTCAGCGTGTCGAGAATGATGTCAGGGTTGGCAAAATACGAACCTGTCAGCGTCAGCGTGGTGGTCTCGCCCTTATCGTCTGTCACCTGGATACCGGATAAGGACTCACCCTCTGCGCGATACTTCTCAGTGGCGGGCTGGTAGACGCCCTTGATGCGCAGGTTTCCGTCCTTGTCCTTGAACATAGGGTGGGTGAAATCGTAGCCTCCGTCGATGAGTCCGATGATGATACCCTTACCCGTATAAGCCTGAGGCAGGTCAGACATGCCTTCGGCCTTGCCTTGATGGGCCTCGTCCACCTGTGACTTCTTACGAGCTATATCCGTCTTCTGTGTACCATTGCTGGGGATGTCGATGAGCAGCACGCCCTCGATGGCTGCTGCATTGTCCAACTGAGCCATAGGCAAGTCTACCAGCACCTGATTGGCGAGCAACGAACGGATTTCACCGCCCATCTCAATCATTTGGTTGGCAATAGCTGCTGCACTGGCATCCACACTACAGGTCACCACGAAGAAGCCACGCTCCTGATTGCTGTCCTGTACTGCTGCACGACGGGATTGGAAACTACTTCTCAGCCCATTCACATTGGGCGAGAACACACTTTGCGCCTTGATGCCAGTCACTACCAGCATCAGCGCCATCATCATAATAATTCTATTTTTCATTTCTTTCATATCTTTCATTTGACCTTCGGTCGAGCCTGCTTTCATTTCTTGTGATGATAATCACTAATCTGTCCCTTCTTCACCAGAATCGGCAGAATGTTCGCAGCCGACTGGCGGTCTCAATCTGCATCATGAAGACATCGTGCTTGATGGCTTTGTTCACCTCCTTGTCGCTGGTCTTGAGGGTAAAGTCCTGACCGTTGTACTTCACACGTATCGAGTCTGGCTCCTTGCCGGGAATCAGGTCCTCGTATGGTTTCCAGTTACCGGCCTTATAGTCGGCATAGCTCGTACAGAACATCGTCTGGGCCTGTGCTGTCAGTGAGAATCCACACAGCAGAACGACAACGGTCAGCATGGCTGCCCGGTTGACACCATTCTGTACAGCACGGTCGATGAGCTGCTGGTTGCGACGCACCTCGCGGACAATGACGTCGTTCTTCTCCTTCAACTCATCGTTCTTGTGGAACAGGCGCAGTGCCAGCATACCTACTACGATGGTAAGAATTACCAGCGCAGCGGCCATCAGAATAATCAATGTTGTTGTTTCCATAATCATTTACTATTTGACAATTGCGATTTTCGACCGCAAAGGTACGGCAAAAAGTCCGTACCCACAAGGGCACGGACAAATGGTCGGATGGTTTCAGACAAATTGTCGGATAAAAAAGACGGGTTGTCGGATGATTTCGACAAACAGTCGGATACTATTCGCTTATTTTCGTCTGTTTATAGGCTGTTGGCGTCATGCCGAATTTGGCGCGGAAGTTGCGGGTGAAGGTGTCGGCACTGGTAAATCCGCTGGCCTGACAGACCTGCTCAACGGTGATGTCGGGCTGGTCGTTCATCAGACGGACGGCATAGTCGAGGCGCAACTCACGGACATAAGCCGGCAAGGAGATATTGTCGCTGCCTTGGGCGAAGGCGGCACCAATGCGATCTTTCGACAGACCAGTACGGTCGATGAGCGTCTGGCGCCCGAAGTCGGGCTGGAGGAACAACCGCTCGCTCCCGATCAGATCACGCAGGCAGAGGAACAATTGTTCGTCGGAGAGCGTGGTGAAATCAGAGATACTGAGTCCGGCTCCGGCAGCCTGATCGTCGGCAGCAGCCTGCATTTTCTTCTGTTCCCTCAGCTTTTCCCTATACTCCACAGCCTCAGCAATTTGTTCGGCGAGGATGCGGTTCTTCTCCTTGGTGGCCCGCCACTGACGGAAGACATAGACGGCAAAGGCCAGAATCAGCAGCGCCAGGATGGCGACGGCGATGCTGATGGCCGTAAAGAGGCGCTTGCCGGCACGCTGCTCTATAATCTGGCGCTCCTTGCCCTGAACATCGTAGATGGTAGCCAGTTCGGCCGCATCTCTCTGTTTCTGTTGAACCAGGGCTGAGTCGTACACCTCGGCTATCTGCATGGCCACGTGTAGGGCTGAGTCCCGACGACCGGCATGGTAGTTGCTACGCAGTTTGGGCAACAGATTATTGCCAATGGTCTCGAGATCGTATTCATAGCCCCACTCCTGGATAAAGCGGTCCAGCTGCGTATAGTTATCAGCTGCTTCGGCATAACGACGGGCTTCGACCAGATAATCGCAGCCGTTGATTTGCCCTTCTATGCTACTGCCGTAGTCAGTTGATTTGTATTGTTCATAATAGCGGGCAGCTTCGGCCTCCTTACCTTGCATCTGACAGACCTGTGCGCGGTGAAGCAATACCAGGGCGCGGAAGGTCTTGACTTCTTTGTCGATGGCCTTAGGCTGGGCCTCATACACGGCAAGTAGCGAGTCCATACGGTCTACCCATATACCTGCCTCCAAATGATGATTGATGTGTGACGCTGCTATGTTCTCTACTGTTTCAATGCTGGCTGCCAGTGGCCTGGAAGTAGAATTGTTGCGGGTGTGCAGCACGCACTGATAGGCCTCGTTATAGCTCTCAACGGCATCATCGCTGCGTTTCAGCATCAGCTGCGTG
>CACYKE010000063.1 GCA_902774925.1 uncultured Prevotellaceae bacterium
CAAAAGTACTTCATTTTAATGTAAATTCGCTAAATTTGCAGCAATTATTAAATAAGTTTAGGAAATTTGGCTATGTCATATTATGGACACTCAGATGATTCTGCCGAAGAAGACAGCGTTGTTGTTAGAAATCAAACAAATTAACAAGTAATATATGACTTACAAAAACATTCTTCTCATGGCCGGTTGTGCGCTCTATGCAGCAGCCCAGGCTCAAGTGACTATCGATATCGACGCTCAGCAGCGCGGACCGAAGGTGAGTCCGATGCTCTATGGCATCTTCTATGAAGACATCAACCACGCAGCCGACGGCGGTATCTATGCCGAACTGATACGTAACCGTTCGTTTGAGGACGGACCTCGCTATGGTGCACCAGCCGATATGCAGGGATGGTCAACCTATGCAGCAGCCCCGTCGCAACTCACGGCAAGACTCATACAACCCACGAAAAAGACACCACTGCTTAACAGTGTGCAGCACAACGCCCTGGCACTCGACATCAAGGCTTCGCCCACGATGCCCGTCTGTCTGGTAAACGAGGGCTTTTGGGGCATCAATGCCGTACGGGGACGCTGTTATCGTCTGTCGTTCTGGGCAAAGACTCTGAAATACCAAGGCACCGTGAAAGCCACGCTCTGCTCGAAGGACGGCTCACAACTCTATGCTGAGACCGTGGTCAGCCAATTCCCTGCTGTTAAGGCCCAGGGCTGGACGAAGTACGAAGCCACCCTCACCGCCAACGACAACGATCCGCAGGCGCAGTTTGCACTGGTGTTCGACGGCGTGGGGCAGGTGCAGATAGACATGGTGAGCCTTTTCCCGCCTACCTTCAAGAACCGCGAGAACGGCATGCGTCCCGATCTGGCTAACATGCTGTGGCAGCTGCACCCGAAATTCATGCGTTTCCCCGGAGGTTGTTTCGTGGAGGGGCAGGAGAGTCCAGACAATGCTTTCCGCTGGGAACGTACCATCGGTCCGATTGAGGAGCGTGAGGGGCACTGGAACGTGAACTGGGGCTATCGCACTTCCGACGGACTGGGTTACCATGAATACCTGCAGTTGGCCGAGGACTTAGGGGCCAAGCCACTTTATGTGGTGAATGTGGGAATATGGCATGGGGGCATGACTCCTTATGACAGCATCCAGCCGTGGATCGACGAGTGCATGAATGCCTTGGAGTATGCTAACGGTCCCGTCACATCGAAATACGGTGCTATGCGTGCCAAGAACGGACACCCGGAACCTTTCGGAATAGAATATTTGGAGATAGGTAACGAAAACAACCAGCCGGACCCTCGTCAGCAGAGTGACCACTACTACGAGCGCTACGAACAGTTCTACAAGGCCATCCGCTCTAAATATCCCGAGATGAAGATCATCGGCAACGTGGTGGCATGGGGCGACGACAACCCCAAGTGGAATAGCAAACTTGACTTGTTAGACGAACACTACTATCGCTCACCCGACTGGTTTGCATCATGCTTTCATAAGTATGACAGCTACGACCGCCGGGGACCTAAGGTCTATGTGGGCGAATATGCCGTGACCAATGGCTACGGCGACCTGGGTAACATGAACGCCGCCCTGGGTGAGGCAGTCTATATGATGGGAATGGAGAACAACTCTGACGTGGTGGAACTTGCCTCGTATGCCCCCATCTTCGTCAACGAGAACGATGCCCGCTGGCGTCCCGATATGATCCGTTTCAGCAGCAGCCGTGTCATGGGAGCAACTTATGCCACAATATCTGGGTACACAGGTGGTGAAGGTAGTGCAGGCCGACCCCTACAAGGGCAAGGTGCGCAAACCTCTGACGCCGAAGCAGAGCCGTGTGGGATATGCCACATGGGGAACGAAGGCCTCATTTACTCACATGGATCCGCTGCCCAAGAGTGGACAACCGGAATACATCAAGGGGCAATGGAACGTTAATGCTGAAGGTATCCTTTCGCAGACCGGCAATCGTGAACAGTGTCTGGCCTTGTGCAAGAGCGTCATCGACAACGATCACTACACCGTGAAATGCCGGGCACGTAAAGACAGCGGTGCTGAAGGCTTCATCATCGTATTCAACTATGTAGATGACAAGAATTACTGCTGGGTGAACTTCGGTGGATGGACTAACTCGCAGCATGCCATCGAGCAGATCAGCAATGGAGGAAAGTTGCTGGCCGACAGCAAGCGGGGACGTGTGGAACCTGGGCGCTGGTACGATGTCACCCTGCAGGTAGCGGGCGACAGCGTGAAGGCGTGGCTCGACAACGAGCTGGTCTTTGACACAGTGCTGAAGCACGACGACACGAAAGGCGTTTTCTCATCTGCCACTATCGACGATGCCAGCGGAGAACTCATCGTGAAAGTCGCTAATACCAGTGATGCAGCAACCACCGCCCGACTTAATCTGAAGAACTTTAAGCCGGCAAGCAGAGAACACGCTCGATACACCCACTGCCATCCATCCTGTGGAGCAACTGCTCTCACCCGAGAATGGCAGCATTCTGCTGGATGTACCTCCTTACTCGCTGAATATCGTCAGGATCAAGTGAGTTCGAGCAAGGAGGGGTCAGGGGTGGTCTGAACGAGCTAACCTCTTACTCGCCGCCAGACCTGCCAGACGACCATTGACCACGATGTCGGCCACACCGTTTCCACCAAGTCGGTTGGCACCATGCAGTCCACCAGTCACTTCGCCAGCGGCATAGAGACCGCCGATAGGTGTGCCGTCGGCTCGTAGCACTTGTGTCTCCGTATTCACGCTCAGACCGCCCATCGTATGATGAATGGCAGGCTTCACACGAACGGCATAGAAGGGTGCCGTCTCTAAGGCACCAGGCATTCCTGTGGCACTGCGTCCGAAGTCATCGTCGTGCCCCGCTTTCTGCCAGGCGTTATATCGGCTCACGGCTTGTGCGAACTGATCAGCAGGGATACCCAACTGACCAGCCAACTCCTCCAGAGTAGAACCGACCCCATGATCCTTTTTTGCAAATAATCATGTGCAAAATTTGACCCATAAGCGAATTTTCTCGCGACTCAGCAATCGAAATGCAAGCATTTATTGCATTCGCTGCTCAAAAATTTGGTTCTTTCAAAGATATTCCCTATCTTTGCACCTAAGTAAATCATGAGACGATAAAGCATGGGAGAAACTGAAATGAACGAAATGGAAAGCCATTTAGAAGTTTTAGTCGAGAGCTTAGGACAATTGTTCGAAATGCAGAATGAGGACAACGACCGCAAGGCTGTTGCTCTTTATCGGGCTATGTTTGTTAATGATAAAGATATTAACAAATTGGACTTCAACTATGCCGATCATATACTGGGATATGCTGAGTTTGGATGCCAAAATGCTGTTATTGATTATAAGAACTACCTTGATTATTTAAGGACAATTGTTCCAGAGGAATACCCATCACATCTTCGGATGTTCGAAGAATCAATGGAACGAAGAAACGAGGAGGAAGAGGAATGAAAAAGAAAGAAATCGTTATGGACAATACATCTTCAGTTGAAACGCTCTATCAAGATGCACGCTTAATTATTGAGAGAGCACGCAACAATGCTGTACGCAGTGTCGATTTCAGTAGGGTACAAATGTATTGGCAGCTTGGTAAACGTATTTTTGAAGAGGAGCAACAGGGCAAGGAACGTGCTGACTATGGTACATATTTAATCAAGAATCTTGCAAAACAACTTTTGCCTGAATACGGCAGCGGATTTGGTCAAAGGCAACTGGAGAGAGCAAGAGCATTTTATCGCTTGTATCCAATTGCGTCCACACTGCGGTCGCAGATGGACAAGGCAAAGATTAAGAAAGATGCCAAGGCCAAGGGTGATGAGATAGAGGCTGACACCAAGGCAAAGTTGAAGAAGATGATTGCTCTGTGGGATGAGCAGACAAAGGTTAACAAAGCCATCAAGGCTGCTAAGATAAAGCAGGAAGCAGATACTGTCCATGCCATTCAGAACCTGACAGATGAAGAGGTGAAGCACTTCTTGCATGAGAAATGGATTACTCCTGTGCAGAGTGGTATTATTGCTACTGCTTCTGAGGTCATTGAAACACTGATCAAACAGGTAGAGGCTCTGTCGTCGAAGTATGCAGTAAATTTAAGAACTCTTTAAAGGGATAAGCTGCGATGGAGAATAAGATTATACTCTATAAAGATGATGAGGGAAAGCTGAGCGTAAACGTGCGCTTTGCCGATGAGGATGTGTGGCTCACACAAGCGCAGTTAGCTGATATATATAACACGACGCAACAGAATATCAGCCTACATCAGAAAGGTATTTATGCAGACGGAGAACTGGACGAAAATGCAACTCACAAGAAATACTTGTTAGTTCGTCAAGAGGGCAAACGACAAGTGCAAAGGGAGATTGACCATTACAATCTTGACATGATTATAGCCCTTGGCTATCGTGTGCAGTCGCCCATTGCTGTGCGCTTCCGTCGCTGGGCAACACAACGCTTGCACGAGTATATACAGAAAGGCTTTACGATGGATGACGAGCGACTGAAGCAGGGTGGTAACCGTTACTTCAAGGAGTTGCTACAACGCATTCGCGACATCCGTAGCAGTGAGCGTAACTTCTATCAGCAGGTAACAGATATCTATGCCACTTCTACCGATTATGATCCTCGTGCCAATCTTACCAAGCAGTTTTTTGCCACCGTACAGAACAAGATGCACTATGCAGTGCATGAGCATACAGCAGCAGAATTGATTTACGAGCGAGTGGATAATGAGAAGCCTTTCGTAGGTATGACCAACTTCAAGGGCAACTACGTGACGCGCGACGATGTAAAGATAGCCAAGAACTACCTGACGGAGTTGGAACTGCAGCGTTTGAACTTACTGACCTCGCAATTCTTGGATTACGCTGAGTTCCAAGCCTTAGAGCAGAATCCCATGACGATGGCCGACTGGATAGCTGCTCTTGACGATCAGATATTGCGCTTGCGTAAAAACATTCTCGAAGGCAGTGGTACCGTATCGCATCAGGAAGCCATCGAGAAAGCAGAGCGTGAGTTTGAAATCTATCGCGAACGTGAAATGCGCATGCTTGAGAGTGACTTCGACAAGGCCGTAAAGGCGCTGTTGGAGAACAATGACAATCAAAAGGAAGGCTAATGAATATGTAAATTCCTCATTTAAAATATATTATTTTATCGTTTTGGTTTCACCAATCGTGAGATTCGTGATTTCGTTTCTAATAATTTACAGATTATTAAATTTATGGTTAACATTACCTCCACCCGTCGTGAGACTCGTGGAGGTTTTTTATGCTCGAAAATTTTGCAATATAAAAAATAATGACTATCTTTGCACACAAGTATCGGCATCGTATGTGACGAGTCGTATCAAGAATTATAGGTTGCTAATAAAATAGAACAATGATAAATATTCGAAAACTTGAAGCAGAATTATGGGAATCAGCAGACTTGCTGCGTCAGGGAAGTAAACTGACCAGTAGTCAGTATTGTATGCCTGTATTGGCCCTGCTCTTCCTGCGTTATGCTTACAGCCGATATAAAATGGTGGAGGCGGAGATATTGCAGGGTCGCCCCATGCGTGGAGGCAGGGTGATGCCTGTAGAGCCCAGCGACTTTGCTGCCAAGAGTGCACTCTATCTCCCCAAAGAAGCTCAGTTCGACTATCTGGTGAATCTGCCTGATAATATTGTGTCGGCTGGATTGAAGAGTAAAGACGGACACGATATCAACTCCTTAGGTGAGGCCGTGAATTATGCCATGCAACTGGTGGAAGACCAGAGCGAACAACTCACAGGCGTACTTCCCAAGACCTATACCAGTTTTGCGGATGACTTGCTGCGTGAACTCTTGCGCATCTTCAACAACAAGACCATTGATGAGGTAGGTGGTGATGTGATTGGACGTATCTACGAATATTTCCTCTCCAAGTTTGCTAAGGCAGTAGCCAGTGACGATGGCGTCTTCTTTACGCCCAAGTCGTTGGTAAAAATGCTGGTGAATGTGTTGGAGCCCAAACAGGGTGTGATGCTCGACCCTGCCTGCGGTAGTGGTGGTATGTTTGTGCAGACAGGTGATTTTGTGAATGCCTCCGGCATGAATGCAAACACCAACATGACCTTCTATGGCCAGGAGAAGGTGGAGTATAATGCCCAGCTCTGTCTGATGAATATGGCTGTGCATGGGCTAAATGGTCGCATCATCTCTGGCGATGAAGCCAACTCATTTTACCACGATGCTCACAATCTGGCTGGCAAGTGCGACTATGTGATGGCTAATCCACCTTTTAATGTCGATAAGGTAAAAGCCGAGTCTGCTTCTGCTGCTGGTCGTCTGCCATTCGGATTGCCAGGTGTCAATGCCAAGACTAAGGAGATAGGCAATGCCAACTATCTTTGGATCAGTTATTTCTATGCCTACCTGAATGATCATGGTCGTGCAGGTTTCGTCATGGCCAGTTCTGCAACAGACAGTGCCAACAAAGATCGTGACATCCGAGAAAAACTTGTTAACACAGGCGATGTGGATGTGATGGTGAGTGTGGGCAACAACTTCTTCTATACGCTCTCGCTGCCCTGCTCGTTGTGGTTCTTCGACCGCAATAAGAACGCAGACATCCGCGATAAAGTGCTATTTATCGATGCCCGCAACTACTTTACCGTTGTTGACCGTACGCTCAATGAATGGACAGAATGGCAACTTCGTAACCTGCAAGCCATCGTGCATCTGTATCGTGGCGAGACTGAGAAATATAAGTCGCTCATAGCCGATTATGACCAAGTTTTGCAAGGCCAAACCATAGACAGCCTTGAGGATGACCTGCAAGAGCAAAAAGCAGACGCCAAGACATACATCGAGAAAGCCCAGCGCAAAGACAAGAAACGTATTGAGGCTGAAATGAATGCATCAATCGCTGAAATAGAAGCTGAACTCGAAATCGCCCGCCAGCGCGAATGGCTTGTCTCGAAGTATGGCGAGGATGGTCAGTATCAGGATGTGCTGGGCCTCTGTAAGATAGCCACCATTCAGGAGATAGCCGAAAAGAACTACTCACTGACACCAGGCGCCTACGTTGGAGTCGCTGAGCAGGAAGACGATGGTGTCGATTTCCATGAGCGAATGAACGAGATACATGTAGAATTGGCACAGCTGAACCAAGAAGCCAACGTATTGATGGATGAGATACAAAAAGCATGGGAGGAATTGAAATGAATCAGGAAATCAAAACATATCAAAATGCGGTAGATATTATCAAAACCGCGATACTTCAGAGTCAGGCAAGAGCAGTAAAGGCCGTCAATCAGGAACAGCTGGCTCTTTACTTTGGCATTGGTAGGTATGTCTCAGCAAACACTCGCAAAAAGAACTGGGGTCAAGGAGCTATCGAAGCTATCAGCAACCAATTGAAGCAGGAACTGCCTGGACTTCGTGGATTCTCAGCTCCTAGCTTACGAAAAATGAGAATCTTCTATGAAGAATGGAGTATGCTAGAACGTAATTCGTTCGTTCCAACGAACAAATTGGACTCCCTTCCTGAGAAAACGTTCGTTGCAACGAACAAATTTACAGAAATTAACACTAAATCATCAATTACAACTGATGAAATGGGACAGGCAATTATCGTCCACAATGTAAAGAACTTCATTATGACCTTTGGGCGAGGATTCTCTTTTTGTGGTAGCCAGGTTCACTACGATAAGTTAGGCCATGACCATTGGATAGACCTTCTGTTCTTTTGCCGGGATTTGAATCGTACCGTGGTGTTTGAGTTGAAGAATGGCAACTTCAAGGTGGGCTATCTTGCACAACTGAGTGCCTATCTGCGAATACTGAACGATGACGATCGTCGTGATCACGAAGAAGCCCCCATTGGCATCATCCTCTGCAAGAACGCAGATAAGGACTATGCTGGATATATCATGCAGGACTTCAAGCAACCAATGGGCGTCGCTACCTATACGACTGCTGACGAAATGGATCCTGAACTCCTGAAGGCCCTGCCTCCGAAGGAAGAATTACAACGTGTATTTGTTGAAAGTAGTAAAAAGGAGGACGAGGCATGAGTGAGTGGAAGAAAGTGAAGTTGGGAGAGATAGCTTCTGCTATACAGACAGGTCCATTTGGCTCTCAATTACATCAGTCTGATTATTCTGATGTAGGAACACCTGTTGTTATGCCAAAGGATATTGTCTGTGGAAAAATAGATGTTTCCACAATAGCGCGTGTTGAGAGCCATCACGTAGAGAGATTATCTCGTCACAAAATTAATGAGGGAGATATCCTATATGCCCGAAGAGGTGATGTGGGGAAATGTGCATATACAGATAAATCACAAACGGGATGGCTATGTGGTACTGGTTGTTTGCGCGTGACTATTGATAATGCCAAAGCAATGCCTGAGTTTGTATTCTTTCAATTGCAAAAGAAAGATACAATTGGCTGGGTCGAGAAACACGCTATAGGGGCAACGATGCTTAACCTGAACACGTCAATTCTTTCTGACGTTCCCATTGAACTCCCCACATTATCCACTCAATACAAAATAGCTACCATCCTCTCTCGCTACGACTCTTTGATAGAGAACTATCAGAAGCAGATAAAGCTATTGGAGGAAGCAGCACAGCGACTTTACAAAGAATGGTTCGTTGACCTCCACTTCCCTGGCCACGAAAACACAAAAACTGTTGATGGCGTGCCAGAGGGCTGGGAGAAGAAAAAAATAGGAGATGTTGTAAAAACCACTTCTGGTGGAACCCCATCAAGATCCAATAGTAATTATTATTCAGGAAATATCCTGTGGGTAAAAACTAAAGAGTTGATGGACGGCTTTATATTTGATACAGAAGAGAAAGTAACCCAAGAGGCAATAAACAAATCATCTGCAAAGATTGTTCCAGAAGCAAGTATCTTGTTAGCAATGTATGGTGCTACAATAGGTAAATTAGGAATTGCCAGTAAAAATATGTCTTGCAATCAAGCATGCTGTGTGTTACTTTTATCCAAGGACAATCCATTAAGATGGTATTTGTTTAATTGGCTTCTATTAAATCGCGAGTTTTTGATAAGCCAAGGGAAAGGAGCTGCTCAGCCAAATTTAAGCCAAGACATGATTAGGAAATTTGAACTTGTGGTGCCTGATGATAACACCTTATTAAGTTATCATCGGCTAGTAAATGTCCTCTATATGAAGATTAAATCTCTTCAGTCTCAAATCAGTCTCTTGACTGAAGCCCGCGACCGCTTATTGCCCAAGTTGATGAGTGGCGAGATAGCAGTCTGAATCATTAGAAACGAAAACCTAAACGATATGGCAAAGGACTATAGCGAAGACCAACTGATACAACGGAGTACAGCCGAGTTCATGGAAAAGGAACTGGGGTGGAAGAGCGTCTATGCTTTTGACCAAGAGACGTTGGGCGTGAATGGTACGTTAGGTCGCACCAGCTACCACGAAGTGCTGCTGACACGTCATCTAAGCCAGGCCCTGAAGCGACTGAATCCTTGGCTGACGGACAAGCAGCTGCAAGAGTGCATGGAGCGTATGACGGAGCACATGAGCTCGCAGACTCTGATGCAGATAAACGAACAGAAGTATCAGTTGATTCGTGATGGCATACCCGTAACTCGTGTTAAGACGAATGGTGAGACGGAGGAAGTACGCGCTAAGGTGATTGACTTTGCATCGCCAGAAAAGAACGAATTCCTTTGCGTGAGAGAGTTGCAGGTGCATGGTGCCTTGTATCGTCGTAGGGCAGACATAGTAGGCTTTGTGAATGGTATTCCCTTGCTGTTTATGGAACTGAAGAACCACGATGTGGAGGTTGTGGATGCCTTCAACAAGAACTATCGCGACTATCTCGATACGATTCCCCAATTGTTCTATCATAATGCCTTCATCATGTTTAGTAACGGATTGGAGGCACGAGTGGGAACCATCGACTCGAAGTGGGAGTTCTTCCATGAGTGGAAACGACTGACTGAAGAAGATGCAGGCAGCATAGAACTGCCGACGATGTTACGTGGTATCTGTAAGAAAGAAAACTTCCTTGACCTGTTGGAGAACTTCATCCTTTATGACCATAGCGGAGGTAGAACGGCAAAGATTATGGCTCGTAACCACCAGTATTTAGGTGTGAACCAGGCCGTAGAGAAATATCGCAATCGTGAGCTGCTGGAAGGAAAACTGGGTGTGTTCTGGCATACGCAGGGTAGTGGTAAGAGCTATTCGATGCTGTTCCTGGCACAGAAGATTCGCAGGAAGTTCGCTGGCTCGCCCACATTCCTGGTACTGACTGATCGCGAGGAACTGAACAAGCAGATCAGTGATACGTTCGAGAATTGTGGCCTGCTGGGTAATGTAAAAGCCAAGGCATTTATTGCCAGCAGCGGTGAGGACTTGAAAGCGAAACTGAAGGGCAATCCATCGTTCATCTTCTCGCTGATTCAAAAGTTCAACGATGCCAATGCAGAGCCTATCTATCCTGATCACGACATCATTGTGATGAGCGACGAGGCACACCGTACCCAGAACGGCATCTTTGCAGATAACCTGATGCACATGCTGCCAACAGCTCATCGTATCGGCTTCACTGGTACACCGTTGCTTTCGAATGATAATATCACAGCCCGCACCTTTGGTGGCTATGTCAGTGTCTACGACTTCAAACGGGCTGTAGAGGATAAAGCCACCGTGCCACTTTATTATGAGAATCGTGGAGAGAAACTGCAGGAACTGAAGAATCCGGAAATCAACGAGGAGATTGCTGCAGCATTGGAACAGGCAGGTGACCTGGATGCCTCGCAGTTAGCCAAACTGGAACGCGAGTTTGCCAAGGAAGTGCATCTGCTGACAGCCAAGAAGCGTCTGCGCTTGGTGGCTCAGGACTTTGTTCGTCACTATAGCGACTTGTGGACTTCTGGCAAAGCGATGTTCGTATGTTATAATAAGGTGACGTGTGTCCGCATGTATAGCTATGTGCAAGAGTACTGGCAGAAGGAAATCAAACTTTTGGAGCAAGCCATAGAGAAATGCGACTCGCAACAGGAGGTGCAGGAGATGGAGCGCAAGTTAGCTTGGATGAAGGAGACAGATATGGCTGTAGTGGTGTCGCAGGAGCAGAACGAGATACAGACTTTCCAGAAGTGGGATTTGGACATCAAGCCCCATCGTGAGCGCATGGAGAAAGAGGAATTGGACAAACAATTCAAGGATGCAGACTCTAAGCTACGTGTAGTCTTTGTCTGTGCGATGTGGTTGACAGGTTTCGATGTGAAGACGCTATCTTGTCTTTACATCGATAAGCCCATGAAAGCGCATACACTCATGCAAACCATTGCTCGTGCTAACCGTGTGGCAGAAGGTAAGACCAACGGTTTGATTATCGACTATATCGGCATCGTGAAAGCTTTGCGTCAAGCATTGGCTGATTATACAGCAAATCCAGAAGGAGGTAATGGTGGTAATGATCCTACTGTCAACAAGGAAGAACTGATTAAGCACGTTCTCGAAGCGATTGCAGCCGCAACAGCATTCTTGAAGGAACATGATTTTGAATTGGACAGACTGATACGTGCAGAGAACTTTTTGAAGTTGTTCCTGTTGAAGGAGGCTGCCAATGCGATGTGCGAAACAGCAGAGATACGCAAGACCTACTGCACTTATGCGACTACGCTGCTGAAGCTATGGAAGTATCTCGACCGTGAGGACATCACGCACGAGATGAAACAACAGAAAGATGCCATTGAGGCCATCTATAAGGAGTTGCAGAAGAAACGCCAACATGCTGATATTACCGACCTGAGTGTGGCTATCAATCAGATAGTGAACGATCATTTGGAGATAGAGGCAACAATGGCTGCAGAAGATGACCCAACACGTTTTGATATCAGTGGTATTAACTTTGAACTGCTACGTCGCGAATTTGCCAAGAGTCGTGAGAAGAATCTGGTATTGAAAGATATTCAAGAGCTCTTGCAGGAACGTATCGCCCAAATGCTGGCCCAGAATCCATCACGCATTAATTTCTATGAGAAATATCAGGAGATTATCCATGATTACAACAACGAGCAGAATAGGGCTACTATCGAGAAGACTTTCGAAGAACTGATGAAGCTGTCGAATGAACTGACAGAGGAAGAAAAGCGTTATGTCCGCGAAGGTTTTGAAAACGACGAGCAGCTTTCCATGTACGACGTGTTAATGAAAGACAACCTTTCAAAAGACGATATCAAGAAGTTGAAAACAGTAGCCAAAGAACTGCTTGAGAAGATAAAGGCTCTGTTGGCGACAATGGATCATCCGTTTGACAAGCAAGAAACAAAAGCGGCAATCATCATCACGATTCGTGACATCCTTTGGCAAGAACTTCCAGAAAGCTATAGCGAGGAAAGCATCACGCAATATCGAGATGCAGTGTATAACTACGTCAGCCAGCATTATGGTGGCGCAGCATAAATGAACTATAATCGATAAATTGTAAAGATGAACAGACTCGTACTCATAGGCAACGGCTTTGACTTGGCACATGGCCTGAAAACCAGCTATGCAGATTTCATTTATTGGTATTGCAGAAGCGTAATTTCCTATTTGCTTTTGCAATCAAAGGATGTCTATGAGGATATATTATGTAAGACCATCAATAACAAATTGGATTATTATAATTTGAGAGATTTGTATCATTCTGAAAATGAGGAATTATATAATTTCATAAATAATAATGAGGATGCTTTTGTTATAGACTATTTTCCTTTCTTTGAAAGAATCCACAAATGCATCGAGACGAAAGGTTGGGTGGATATTGAAAGTGATTACTATGAGCTATTAAAAAAATATGTTCTGGAGAACACTTCGGAAGCACAAATTGAGACTCTTAACACACAACTCCATTATTTACAGGAGAAATTGGTGGAGTATCTAAATAGTATAGAAATATCAGATAAATTGTTGCGAACTGATATACGCCCCAAAATATACGCACCATTTGAAATTCACGATATTTCTTTAGAAAGCCGTCAGGCTTTGGTGAATCATATTCTATCAGGAATAAATGCAGACAAAGGAAGTCGTGACACAAAGCTTTCTCTATATGGGAATTGCTATTCGTCAGGACGTATCACTAGTTATAAGGAAAAGTTTTTTTGTAATGTTGTGTTTAACGATGAATTGCCCATAGAGCTTTTATTACCTAATCATATCATGCTTCTGAACTTTAATTATACTCATACTGCAGACCTCTATTGTAAAAAAGGTTATATCTTTACCGTTAACCAGATACATGGTGATTTGAATAATCCGAAAAGCGTCATATTCGGCTATGGTGATGAACTAGATAATGATTATAGGACGATTGTAAATAAGAACGAAAACAAGTTCTTGGAAAATATAAAGTCAATTAAATATCTTGAAGCAGACAACTATCGTAGGTTGTTATCGTTTATTGAGGCGGAACCTTATCAGATTGTAATCATGGGGCACTCGTGTGGTAATTCTGACAGAACGCTTCTGAACACACTTTTTGAGCATAAGAATTGTGTGTCTATCAAACCGTATTATTATAAATGGGGGAAAGGAGAAAAGGACGATAACTATATTGACTTAGTTCAGAATATCAGCAGAAATTTCAAAGATATGAAACTGATGCGAGATAGAGTAGTTAACAAAACATATTGCAAACCACTCGTGTCAAATTGACGTCAGGGATAGGAACCTTGTCACAGTGGGGCTGACATTTAATAATGAACTGAATGATTATTACTAATAAGATAGGTAACGAGGGACTATTGGACAGAGAGAAAAAGCTGTTTCTTTGTTCAAAGCATGCACCATATAGCGTATATGAGAATGTCTTTTCGTGGGTGGATTCGTTGACTTCCGACGATTGCGTTATCTGCTTTAACTCATCTGAACTGGAGGAGGAAGTGATGCGCGCTCTGCTGGTTAATGAAGTGCCGACAATTCTTGTAGTGATGAATCGTTTTACAGATAAATATAATGTCCAAATTGACAGGGCTCTTGACGAGCAAAGGATGCTGATCTTGGTGCTGCAGCGTGATGAACCTCGTGGCGCAGGACTAACACCGAGGTTAAGAAATGAATTCGTCTTGAAAATGGCTGATCATGTCATCTGCGGTTATGTGAACAAGAATGGCAGCATCTTTCCACTATTAGCGAGAGTAAACAATGTGGTTTATCTGGAGGAGGAGAATAAGTGGATGGCTGGAGAGCCTTCAACGCCACCAATACATCTGCGCTGGAAGGTTTGGGAAGACAAGGTATTGCTTCGGATGTTCTATGAGGACATGGGGCTTCATGCTATCAAGAAGCGTCTTAACAGGACATACTTGAATGTCAGGACCAGAATACGCGCTATTACTTTACCAGTGGATGTTTTAAAGGGTAGGGAGTTTGAGGATTTTGTGCTCGAGCTGTTTGATTTAAACGTAACCAATGCATATTCGCTGATAGAGTGGCGTGGTGATAAGACGACAGGAGAAATCAGTCCTGTTAGTAATTGTTATCCAGACTTCGTCCTTGAGTACAAGGAAGGAAAATATAAGAAGATTTTCTCTGTGGAGTGCAAGTGGAGAGACCATATACCCAAACGCATAACGACGCCTTTGATTTCACCAGAGCAGATTGCGCGTTATCAGGAGTATTCAATAGAGATGAATCAAGATGTCTTTATCGTCTTAGGTGTTGGCGGAGAGCCTTCTATGCCAGAAGATCTTTATGTTATTCCTATAGACGTGTTTGCGGATGTTCAGGCAAAACCATCGTTACTTAAAAAGTATTCGAGGGATAAAGTGGATAAGTGGTTTGCTATTGAAGAGTTTGAATAATGACGACAGCGGATGGGACTGAACGATGGCTGAAGTCTGATGGCTCGTAGCACTTGTGTCTCCGTATTCACGCTCAGACCGCCCATCGTATAATGAATGGCAGGCTTCACACGAACGGCATAGAAGGGTGCCGTCTCTAAGGCACCAGGCATTCCTGTGGCACTGCGTCCGAATTCATCGTCGTGCCCCGTTTTCTGCCAGGCGTTATATCGGCTCACGGCTTGTGCGAACTGATCAGCAGGGATACCCAACTGACCAGCCAACTCCTCCAGAGTAGAACCTTCGCAGAGCAGATGCTGGTTGGAGTAGGTCTCGATGGATGCCAGCGACGGTGGACTTTTATTCAAATAGACATGATTTTGCATGTTTTTTGCCGAAATTTGTATTATATAATAGGTAATATTAGTAAAAAAACTGGTTATCTGTGTTTTTATTCGGAAAAACTTTGTATTTTTGCGCAGACAATTAAATACAACGACGTTATGTGTGACAGGGGATGACCCTCGTCACAAACACCGACAAGAAGGCCCAGAAGGCCGGCGGCCTCTGCCTCGCCCTCAAGGGCGTGCCGGTGAAGCCCACCGACGACGTGGACGTGGACAAGGAGTACCAGCTCATCCCAATCGACAGTCTATAAACATCATTTATTAACAAATTATATTTTTCAATTATGATTAAGAAAAGATTTCTTTCCATGCTCGTGCTGCTCGCAGCAGTAGCCACGGGCGCGTGGGCACAGGCGGAAGCGCTGATCAACGGCCTGTTCACCATCAATGCCGAAGGCAACCAAGTTTTATTCGCTCAAGGCAACCTGCAGGCTGTATGCACCTCTGCTGACGGTGATGCCAGCACCCAAGAGACCTTTACATGGCGTTTTGCCGAGCATCAGTGGGACTACATCGGCGGTAATTATTCTGGTGGTTCTTTAACGCCGACAGGCAACAACTTCATCGACGGCAGCGGCTCCGTCTCTGCCGCAGGCACCGTCGACCTGTTCAGCTGGGTGGGCGAGTCGAGCGCCCTCACGGGGGTAGCTGCGTACGGTATCTGCTTATGGGGACTTGGTGGCAATAATCCTGAAGATGGTTTGAAGTCCGACTGGGGCAACCTGTTCGGTGATGACTGGCACGCGCTGTCCAAGGATGAGTGGAACTATGTTTTCAACACCCGTAGCACAACCTCTGGCGTGCGTTATGCCAAGGCTACGGTGAACGGCGTTGCAGGTGTCATCCTGCTTCCCGACGACTGGAGCACCAGTTACTACACCCTTGCATCAACCAATACCGCTACTGCCGCATTTAGCGCCAACAAAATCAATTCCACCAACTGGACCAACAGCCTGGAGGCTCACGGTGCCGTGTTCCTGCCAGCAGGTGGTAGCCGCTCCTTCGGTAGTGTCTGGAATCAAAATACGTATGGGTTCTATTGGTCGAGTTCGCCAGTGTCAGCTGGTGGAGAAAATGATGGAAATAATGCTTCCCTTTTGATATTCTATGCAGGCGACTTACAAGCACAATACACAGAGAACCGCGGCTATGGATTCTCAGTACGTCTGGTGAAGAATGTGCGTATTGATGTGACGGGCGTAACGCTCTCGCCGGCCGAGGCCTTTTTGACCGTGGGAGGAACGACGACGCTGACCCCAACGTTCACTCCCAGCAATGCTACGAACAAGAATGTGACTTGGTCATCAAGCAACACCTCCGTGGCCACCGTCAGCAATAGCGGTGTGGTGACCGCCGTGGGCTTAGGCTCTGCCACTATCACTGCCACCGCCACCAACGGCACCGCCGACCCGTCGGACGACGTGACCGCCACCTGCACCGTGACAGTCGCAACACCCATCAACGCAGTCTCGGAGGATGGCACCATTGGCGCCTTTACCGATGCAAACGGTCAGACCCGCTTGGGCATTGTGGTGACGCTCAACGGAAACAAGTACGCCATCTCCATGAACGAGGAGACGGACCTCAGTGGCCTGTCGGGGACATATACAAAAAAGGTGGGTAGCCATACCTATTATAACCAAGCCGATGCCTGCCAAAAGTTCGCCAACAACAAGTCCGACGGCAGTTACAACGTTGCCAATGTCTGGCGACTGCCCACAGCCACCGAAATGTCTTATCTCGTTGCCCTCGGAGGCACATGGGACGGAACGGAAGGCCATCAGGGCTACACCTGGACTATAGGCTCCAATTCCCTGTTCCTGCCTGCCGCTGGCTACTACGACAATGGCGGGGTAACCAACAGCGATTGGGGTTACTACTGGACATCGGGGGGAGCAGGGAACATGCTGTGTTTCACCAGCTGGTACACCGCATGCATCGGTAACGGCGGCACTCAGTCTGGCATGCCTTTGCGCCTCTTCTGCCAGTTGCCTTACACTGCTGTCACGGGCGTGACGCTCTCGCCGACTGAGGCCTCACTGATCGTGGGCGAGACAACGACTCTGACCCCGACCGTCGCCCCCGACAATGCTACAGACAAGAGCGTGACATGGACAACGAGCGATGCCAGCGTGGCCACCGTGACTGACGGTGTAGTAACCGCCGTGGGCGCAGGCACCGCCACCATCACAGTGACTACCACCGATGGCAGCAAGACAGCTACTTGCGCCGTGACGGTGAACCCTCTTACCCTGACAGCCAAAGAGGGCGCTCCTGGCGAATATTGGGCAACCTACTACCACAACATGATGGGCTTTACTGCCGATGACAACACGACGGTATTCCAGGCCGCATTGAGCGGAAGCCAGCTGACGCTGACACCAGTTGCAAACAGGATAATACCTGCTGGTAACGCCGTCATCCTGAAATCATCGGCTGAAACTATCACGCTGACGTATGTCGAAACGGATGCGACGCTCTCAGGCAATCAGCTACAGGGCACAACAGCTGAGATGACCGGTGCCGAGGGTAACATCTACGTGCTGAACAAGACTGCAACCAATGGCGTGGGCTTCTACAAGCTCAGCTCTACGGGAACCATCAGTGCCAACAAGGCGTACCTGACGTATAGCGGTGGCGGCGCTGCTGCCACCCGCGGATACTTCCTCTTCGACGAGACGACTGGCATCGAGATGCCGACGGCTGAGGACGTCAACGCCGACGCTGTGGTCTACGACTTGCAGGGTCGCCGCGTAGTGAATCCCACGAAGGGCCTCTACATAGTGAACGGTAAGAAGGTATTCATCAACAAATAAGCAAAGGAGGACACAACTATGACAAAGAAAGAATATATGAAGCCCACGATGCAGACAGTGGAACTGAAGCACGAGTGCCAGATTTTGGCCGGAAGCGCAGATGCCAACGGCATGAACGATACTCTGATAGACGAAGAGGTGACTGAAGGCTGGTAAAAACGGATCGGTTTTGAGTGATCCACTTCTATGATCACAAAACCTGAATAAACAACGAACCGCATGCGGCGCAATGCCGTGTGCGGTTCTTTTTTTTTGTGTCTTTTTCCTCATTCTCTCTCGCGCTGGATTTCGCCGCCCCGAAGTTGTTTTTGGGTCGAAAACTTGGAGGATTGAGGAAATGGGATCACGGGGTCGGTTCTGATCATTTTACAAGGTAATATATTTGTAGAATTGAGAACAAATTTGGATCATGGGGGTCCCTATCTGCAATGGGGTGATGAAGAAAGGCTATCGCTGCAAGGCGAATACAGGTGGATTTTTGCTTGTTGGCAAGAAAAAATATTGTTCTGTTCGCTTTGGTTGAACAGAAAATGATTATCTTTGCAGCCGAAGATAAGAAATCGGTACGATTCCGAACATAAAATAAGGCTGCACTATGGCGAATACGAAGGACTATGCAATGCGTGAGATGATACTGGACCGGTGTTTCAGTACGGGGAAAGAATATACGCGCGAGGAGCTGATGGCGATTGTGAATAAGGAGCTGGAGCAGCGGGATATGCTGCCTATCAGGTCGCGCAACACCTTCAGCCAGGACATCATCGAGATGAACGAGAAGCTACGTAAGATTTACGGTGTTTACGGTATTGTGTTCGACGACCGCCACAAGAAGCGCTACTACCGCTACAGGGACGGCATCGACTCCATCTACAACCGCGAGCTGACAGCGGAGGAGATAGAGCGACTGCACGAGGTGCGCAGCCTGTTGCAGGGCCTCCGCGGGATGATGGAGATGGACTGGCTGGACCAGATGACAGCACGCTTCGACCAAAGGGCGATGGGTGTCAACCAGACGATAGCGAGCTTCGAGGACGGCACGGCAGGTGATGCGAAATTCTTCCTGTCGCTGTTTGATGCCATCGCCCACAAACAGACCATGAACATTGACTACCGGCGCTTCGGACTGGATCCCAAGCAGCGCATCATCTTTCCTTACTATCTGAAGCAGTACCGCCGTCGCTGGTATCTTTTTGCCACGATTGTCGACCATGAGTTTATCACTTGTTTCTCGCTGGACCGCATCCTGTCGTGCTCGAAGAACGATAGCGTTCCCTTCGTGGAGAGCGGGGTGGACTTCAATCATTATTTCGACGACATTGTGGGCGTTTCGCATCCTGACAACGGGCAGGTGGAGCATATCGTGCTGAAGGGCGACCGATGGGTGGAGTACTATCTGAGCACGCTGCCCATCCATCCGTTGCAGCAGCTGGAGAGCCTGGGCGAAGAAGGCTGCAGGGTGACGCTCGACGTGATGATCAACAACGAGCTGATTCAGGAACTGGCTTTCTATGGCGACCATCTCTGCGTGGAATCGCCCATGAGCCTGCGCGAAATGATGGTTGAGCGAGCCCGGAAACAGATAGACGCGCATAGCCAAATGGAGGATTTTGGCGATAATCTGGCCAACGAATAAAAAAAAATCGCTTTTTTCTGAAAATTTTTCCATCTGTCCGCTTTGGTAGGACGGATGGCGCTTATCTTTGCACCGTCATTTGTGAACGAGGCTGAAAAGCTGAGTATATAAACTAGTGTATAACATTTAAAACCTAAAGAAGAAATGAAGACAAACGTTTTGAGAAAGACTGAAAACACGTGGGAGCCAAGTGTGATGTCTGCTGAAGAAGCAATGGAATGGCTCGATGGTAAGGGAATCAGCTATGAGCTGTGTGACACGCCAGTACCCGTAACGGGTAACAGGGTAAACTGCGGAAAACCTCTTGATTCAGGCGAGCAGACGATAGATGACTATTACTATCTGCCGAAGTCGGTGGTGGGGTTGCATCCGTTGCTGGAGATTCCTGCACAGGGAAATTCCATGACGGAAGGCGATATCGAGGAAGGTGACCTGCTCCAGACGGAGATAGGTGCCACACCTTCGGACGGTGATACGGTGATAGCCGACGTGAACAGGGAACACACGGCGAAGGTGATATTTACGGATAACAAGAACCGTCACTGGCTGATACCCAGAAACCGGGACTATGATGCCATCGAGCTTACCGAGGATATGGAGGTGAGAATTACGGGTGTGGTGCGTAATATCGTGAAAAAGAGCGTGCGTTGCCCGTACGGCGAATGTATGGCTGCCGTGAACAGGACGCTGGCAAAGCGACAGCAGCAGGGCGACGTGTTCCAGCGACTGACGAAGGCCGTCAAGGAGGGTAATCTGCTGTTCTGGGCATCATCGTCGTGGGCGGTGGTCTATTGTGTGGCGCGCGACTGCTGTGGCTACGAGGGCAGCATGAAGGAGTTTGAGCAGAAGGCGATGACGATGACGCTGCCGACGACTTTCGAGCATGTGTGTACGAGGGGGGCCGTTCAACGCACCATCAGCAACCATCCATATATGCGCCTGCACATAGATAAATGGAAGGAGAACGGTGCTTCTCTGCGTGAGATCGTTTTGAAGGAATTTCTGAGAAAGTTACTGCTGTAGTTTCTGCCGCGCAGAAAGTTTGAGGGCAATACTTTCTGCTTTTACACCGACTTTCTGCTTTTTGTTTCTGAATGCGTTTCAAGAAATTGGAACGCATTTTTTTTGTACCTACTTTTGCATTGTCGAAAGGACAAAGCGCTCTTTAACATGCTGACACAACAACAACGACAGGAAGGCCTGGCGGAAGAAAAACTATTATCGCTCGGACGCATCATATGCGTGCGGGCACAAACATTAATTATTTACTTTAAGACAAACAAAAACAATGAAAAAAACAGCAATTACGATCAGTATGATCAATCAACAAGGTATGAATCGCACAGAGGGTCAGAGCCTTTGTGCGGTGGATGGTGAGCAGCGCATGACATCGATGGAGATTGCAGAGCTCACAGGTAAACAACACAAAGACGTGCTCAAGGCTATCCGAAACATGGAGCCAGCATGGTTGAAAGTCAACGGGCGCAATTTTGCGCTGGTTGAATATCAGGACAAAAAAGGCGAACTTCGTCCCTGCTACTTACTGACGAAGACTGAGTGCCTCTACATCGCCACGAAGTTTAACGACGAGGCGCGCGCACGACTGGTATTACGATGGCAGCAGCTGGAGGAGGATCGTCGCGAGGCTTTGGAGTGGGAACGCTGGAAGGCGCGCTGGAGTCAGATTGAACGTCCGCAGGGTCAGCGACTGCTGGGCGTGAGCGACGAGGAGATTCTGGACGAGGCCGACGACATCATCGGCGACGAGCTGGACGAGCTGAACCGCGCCAGCGACGACTGCTACACACCGACGGACATCGGTGCACCATTCGGACTGGAAGGTCGCGACCTGAACTCGTTCCTCTGCGACAAGGGCATCATCCATTGGTCGAAAGGCCAGTGGCGACTCACGCCGAAGTATCTGCATAACAATGATTATCAAAGTAAAAATCTCCCAAGAATCTTGGGACAGACTGCAATCTGGCAGTCGGAGAATGGAAGGAACATTAGGCTACGACAAGTGGACGGGTGAGGTGGACTTTAACGCCTTCAACCGTAAGTCGCGCGAACCTGCTTGTGTGGCACCACCGGATGCTGTGCTGTATGAGTCGGCAAACGGTTGGCTGCGCCAGAGCAAGCGCAGATTCAAGATCTTTGTCAGCGCGAAGTGCAGCATCGGACGCAAGCGTTCTGCTGACCAGCTGCTGAGCGAGGCTCGTGAACTGACGGACTACCTGAAGCACACGAAGACGATTGAGGAAATCATGGACGAGATTTAACTAACACGAATTGAAAGATTAACTAACTATGTTTTGTATTCAAGACAATCAGTATGTTTCTCCTGCAGTGCCAGGCACTGCGGAGAAACTGAACGAAATCCTTGATTCACCGAAGGTAAAGTGGAAGATTACCACCATCCGGGCAGTCAGGGAACCCGGGGCCGTCAAACTATGGGCTTCGAACACCGACTTCCAGAAATACTGCCTGAAGGAAGCTGGGAAAAAGAAGGTGGGGGAGGCGTTTCAGGCACTCTCCGATGAGGAAAAGCTGATGCGATGGGCTACATCGCTGAAGGAATCGTTGCCTCCGCTGATATTCGGAGCACGCGACTTCGACGAGATGCCCCTGAAGAAAGACCCCACGAAAACCATGAAACGCAGGGTGCTGGCAGGAATCCATCTGTCGGGGCTGTTTATGTTTGACGTTGACCACGTGGACAATCCGCGTGAGATTTTCGAAAGGACACAGGTGGAGGGTTTCCCTTGGGAGGTGGTGTTTGCGCACCTGACCTCTTCGGGACACGGTCTGAGGCTGGTATGTAAGGCTCATATTGACGGAAACATTGCGGACAACCAGATAGAACTGGCCAAGGCTCTGGGTGTAAAGGCTGATGCAAGTTGCATCGATGCGTCGAGGATTTCGTACGCGCCCATGCGCGAGGACATCTATTATCTGAACGAAGAAGAATTATTGAACTATTACAACGAAGAATTTGACAAGAAGTATTGTGAAGCGTATAGAAATGGGAAAACAGAACCAATTATCCACAAAGAAGGGTTCGATGGGGGTGACGACAGCGAGCCCGTCAGTGGTGAGCCAGTTACAGCCACCACCGAGTGTCCGGACTCCTACCACGGAGTCAGCTACAAGAAAATCTGTGAAGCGTGGCAGGAAGCCCAAGGTGGCGCCCCAGCCGTTGGAGACCGCCATCGGACAATGCTGCAGCTGGCTCTCGACCTGCGGTATATCTGCGACAACGACCCTGAGGTGGTCTTTAGGACCCTTGGACTGTGCGGATTTGTGCAGGACGTCATCCGCGAGCGGGGAGAACAGGAAGTCCGGGGCGTTGCTGATACGGCTTGTGGTCGTCAACTCTACCGTGAAATCCCGAAAAGGATGCGACAGGTGCTTGAAAGTGCTGGTGTACCGGACCTCGACGGTGGCACAGCTGGACGCCCTGTGGCAGCAGTTGACATCCCTTACGAGCAGTTCGCTCAGAGGCTGGAACCTCTCCTTAGCGCTCCTTATGCCGAGGCCTGTAGGGGCGTGAGCCGTCAGAACTGGATTGGTGCGGTGTTTGCCTCGGGCGCGATGTACTGCACGCTGATGACGCGCTGCTGGTATGAGCATTTCAGCGGTGCCAAGCAACGGATGAACCCGCAGGTGCTGATCATCGGACATCCTGCCTCGGGTAAGTCGTTTGCCAAGGAGCTGGACGACCAGATCATGTGTTCGATGCGTGCGCAGGACGAGGAGGTTAGGGCGCAAGAGACGCGCTACAAGCAGGAACAGAAGAAGCGCGGAACGTCGTCGAAGGCGCAGAAGCAGGACGCGCTGACGGAACCGGAGGGTATGATACGTTATCTGCCTACGAAGACGTCGAACAACATCTTCTTCCGACGCTTGAAACGGGCGAAGGAGCTGATAGACGGGGACATCGTGCCACTGCATCTGTATATGTTCGACTCGGAGCTGGACTCGTCGATATCCGCCCAGAGCGGTGGTGCATGGATCGGGAAGCACGACCTGGAACTGAAGGCGTTCCACAACGAGCTGTCGGGTGTGGACTACGCCAATGGCGACTCCATCAACGACATCCTGCCCGTGTACTGGAACTCGGTGACGACGGGTACGGCAGTCTCGCTGCACAAGAAGTTCACTTTGCGGAACATCAACGACGGATTGTGCTCGCGTGTGGCTATCTTCCTGATGGAACGTGCGAACTTCCAGATGGTGGGCAAGAAGGTGGTGGACTGGAAGAACAACGAGGCGCTGAAGACGTGGGGCTTTAAGTTCGAACAGCTACACGGTCAGCTGCCGCTGGAACGGTTGACAGACCACGTGTACGACCTCTGCGAGCTGTCAGCACAGGAGGCGGAGGCTGCCGGTGACCTGGTGCTGGACTACCTGAGGAAGCGTGCGGTGTTCTATGCCACATGGTTTACGGTGCCTCGCATCGTGGCCCGCCAGTTTGACGCGTTCAAGAAGACGGGCGAGCTGGAAATCACCGACGACGACCTGAAGTTTGCCACGCTGATGTACGATGCCGTCATCTGGTTTCAGGACTACTTCTTCGGGCAGATGTTGCAGGATTCGTGGGACAATGCCGAGCGCGAATACGTGCCCCGCAGGAAGAACTCGAAGAATGCCGATGCCTATCGCAGCCTGCCAGAGATGTTTACGACAATGGACGTTCAGAAAGTGCTGGATATCGAACAAAAGGCTGCCAACAAGCAGTGTCAGCGTTGGCTCACTCATGGATTCGTAGAGCGCATCAAGCAGGGGAAGTATAAGAAAATATTTAAGGAAATAGTAGTATGAGTGTAGAAACCAATAAAAAGGCAAAACTCAGCGAGCACTTGACTTCGTCGAGTATGGCTACGCTCGGCCATTCAAGCGAGCTTGATGGCTCTCGCTTATCGCCACACTTTACGCTGGGGGAGTTAACCAAAACAAGTGCGAAGACGGCAGATAAAAATATCCCTTCGCACGTACATATCGAGAATTTGAAGCGACTTTGCGGGTGGTTGGAGATGCTTCGCAGTGAATATAATCGGAGGTATGGAGGACTCTCCCCCGACCCCTCCCTGTCGAGGGAGGGGAGTAGAGACCAAGAGGAGCCGATTATTATTAATTCTGGATACCGATCTGAGGC
>CACYKE010000064.1 GCA_902774925.1 uncultured Prevotellaceae bacterium
CTCCCTGTCGAGGGAGGGGAGTAGAGACCAAGAGGAGCCGATTATTATTAATTCTGGATACCGATCTGAGGCGGTGAATAAGGCTGTGGGTGGTGTGGCAGGGTCGAACCACCTAACGGGCTGTGCGGTGGATATCCACGTGTTGGGTAAGGAACAGGCGATACGCTATGCGTGTATCTTGTTAGACATCGCAGATGAGTCGCAGGAGGACTTCGACGAGCTCCTGATAGAACAAAGCGCTAAGAGTCTCTGGATTCACTTCGCCGTCCGTCCCTCTGGCAACAGGCGACGTATAAGGCTCATGAAGGGGTAGGCGAGTTTGGCGAGAAAACAAAAAATCGGGCTCATCGTTTGGTGAGCTCGGTTTGTGTGTGCCGCGAGCGGGACTCGAACCCGCACAGCCGTTATGGCCAAGGGATTTTAAGTCCCTCGTGTCTACCATTCCACCATCGCGGCAGCAGACTTTGCAAGGATGGTGCAAACCGAGAGCAGAAAGCTTGCTTTTTGCCAAGGTGTCGCCCATTCTCGCAGGCGAATTTCGTAATTCGCCTGCAAAGATACGAATAAGTGAGCAAAGAACCAAAGAAAAATGAACTTTTTTATCGTTTTGTGCCTACAGAGAGGAATCCGTTAGGGCCTGTCGTAGAGGCCAGATACTTCTGCAGACCCACGTCACCTTCCTCACCATTCTGACAGAGACCGCCGTTGTTGAGGTCGTATTTCTTACCGCATTTGCCGCATGTGGCAATGCCGTTGGTGCTCATCGAGACAGGATATCTGGGATTGATGGTGTTATTCTCGCGACGAACACAGTTGGGACACTGGACGTCGTAGGCCACAAAACCACCGTTGGGTGCGGTGTTGAATGTCTGAAAGCCCACGATGATGCCGTTGTTGAGACCCAGGATGTAATTCGTCAGGCGTTCCAGCTCCGTTACCTGCTGGTGGGTGGCATCGCCGCCCTGATTGCTTTGGAAGTGGAGAACGAGTCCCCCCATGCTCGAATCCCATATCTTGCAGAACACGCCTCTGGAATCGATATTCATAGCCGAAGCAAGCGTAGGATCGAGGTGCAGGCTGTTGTCGTAGGTGAAACGGCAGGGCCACGTAGAGTACTCGCCTTCAGCCTGACAGGACGCCAATAAGAGGTAAGTGGCAAGAGGCAAGAGGTATGAGAATAGTCTTTTCATCGCAGTAATGCTTGTTCGGCGTTAGTGACACGGTCGAAGGCAAAACCTTCGAGCATAGTGCCCATGAGGGCGCTGATGCGGTCGTTGCAGAGGTTGCCGATGGAGCCTTCGTGGGTGTGATGGATATCCTTGTTGGGGCGGAAGGTGCCAGCCTCGATGTCGAGCCCCACCTTTTTGTAGGCATCGCGGAAAGGCATGCCTTCCGACGCGAGGCGGTTCACCTCTTCGACGCTGAACATCGGGTCGTACATGGGATTGTCGAGGATATCCTCACGTACCTCTATCTTATTTATAATATAGGCAGCCATCTGGAGGCAGTCCTTCAGTTCGTCGAAGGCAGGCAGGAAGACTTCCTTGATGATTTGCAGGTCGCGGAAGTAACCCACGGGCAGGTTGTTCATGATGAGTGTCACCTGCTGGGGCAAAGCCTGAATCTTGTTGCACTTGGCACGAATGAGTTCGAAGACGTCGGGATTCTTCTTATGCGGCATGATGCTCGAACCCGTGGTACACTCCTTGGGCAACTTGACGAACGAGAAGTTCTGCGAGTTGAACAGACAGGCGTCGAAAGCCATCTTTGCCAATGTGCCGGCAATGGTCGCAAGGGCGAAACCGACGTTGCGCTCCATCTTTCCGCGTCCCATCTGGGCATAGACGACATTATAGTCCATCGAGTCGAAACCCAGCAGGTCTGTCGTCATCTGACGCTTCAAGGGGAACGAAGAGCCATAACCAGCGGCAGAACCCAAGGGATTGCGGTTGGTCATCTTGTAGGCCGCCTGCAGAAACAGCATATCGTCTGTCAGGCTCTCAGCGTATGCACCAAACCAAAGTCCAAACGATGAAGGCATCGCCACCTGCAGGTGGGTATAGCCAGGCATCAAGACGTGCTTGTACTGTTCGCTCTTCTGGATGAGTTCGTCGAACAGCACTTTTACGCCTTCAGCCACTTCCATCAGTTCGTGACGGGTAAACAGCTTCAGGTCTACCAGCACCTGGTCGTTACGACTGCGGCCGGAATGGATTTTCTTACCCATATCGCCCAGTTTGCGCGTCAGCATCAGTTCTACCTGTGAATGCACGTCCTCGACGCCATCCTCAATCTGGAACTCACCACGTTCGCAAATCTGATAGATGTTCTTCAGCTCGGCCAACAGCAGGGGCAGTTCGTCCTTGCCAATGAGTCCGATGGATTCCAACATGGTGATATGGGCCATAGAGCCCAACACGTCGTACTTGGCCAGATAGAGGTCCATCTCGCGGTCACGACCAACGGTGAAGCGCTCAATCTCGGCATTCACCTCGAAGTTTTTTTCCCAAAGCTTGTTTGCCATAATTGTAATTTTCTAGAGATTCTAGATAGTCTAGATGGTCTAGACATACGGTATCTGCGACAGGGCGTCAGCGATTTTCTCCACACCATCCTGCAAGGGACCAGCAACCATTCCTTTCAACATAAAGGGGATGTCGGCCTTGACGGTGACCTTCATCTTGCTGGTCTCAGCGGTGACAGGCAGCACCTGAATCCACAGGTTAAAGGGCAGTGGCGACTGCTCCGCCTCGAACTTGACACATTTGTTTTCCTCGCGCTCAATGATACGCAGCTTGATGACACCCACGGGGTCGACACTCACCTGTACTGAGTCGCTGTCGAACTGGAAGTCCTTGAGTTTGTCCTCAGGAACACGGTCGCGAACGCGCTCTAAGTTGGTCAGATCACTGATATTCCTATAAACAGCCTCAACAGGATAGTTGATCTGCTTGATGCTACTTTCGAATTTGCTCATAACTTGATGATTTTAAATTCCCCAGACGCTGGGATCCTTACGCCATTCCTTTAACACCTCAATCTCCTCGGGCTTGATATAGCCTGTCTCAGCGGCCTGCTCCAGGACGGCATTATAGTCACTCAAGGTGATGAGTTTGATACCAGCCTCACGGAATGCCTCTTCAGCCACAGGGAAACCGTAGGTGAACGAAGCCACCATACCAATGACCTCTACACCGTATTCGCGGAGGGCAGCAACAGCCTTCAGCGAAGAGCCGCCAGTAGAAATCAGGTCCTCGACGACGATGACCTTAGCGCCCTTCTTCAGTTCGCCTTCCACCTGATTGCCCATGCCATGATCCTTTGGCTTCGGACGCACATAAGCGTAAGGCAATCCCAGTTCGTCAGCTACGAGCGCACCTTGGGCAATGGCACCTGTTGCCACACCAGCCACAGCCTCAGCCTCAGGGAAATTCTCCTGAATGGCATGACAGAGTTCGAGTTTGACAAACGAACGGACATCAGCAAAACCCAGTGTCTTGCGATTGTCAGTATAGATGGGTGACTTCCAGCCCGAAGCCCAGGTAAAAGGCTCGTTAGGCTGTAACTTGATGGCCTTGATATCCATCAGTTTTTGGGCAAACAGTTTCTTGATTTCCATATTTATATTGTTATTTTATCTTCATCAATAGAATTCCCACAATAATCCAGATGATTTCACGCACACGACAGATGATGCTGACAAAGATGCCTAAGGCTGCAGAGAGTCCCAAGGCTGCAATGGACAGCACGAAACCACCCTCCTGAACGCCCAACTGCATGGGTAGGAATCCTATGAGGTTGGCAAAGAGTGTGGTGAACGACACTATCAGGATGGAGTGCATATAGGTCAGCGTCAGACCGCCCCAACCTCCTCCGCAGTCGATACCAAAGAGCAGGAGCATGAACATTACCTCTGAACTCTGTAGCACACGCGACAGGAATTCCAAGACCAGACTGGTGTAAAATGCCTTGCGGTCCTGTCCGTAGAGTGCCGATATCTGGGCATCAATGTTACGCAGCGACTCTGCATGTCTGCCACGAAAACGACGGCTCCAACCTCTCAGTCCAGGTATCTTACCGATAATCCCCAGCGTGTAGACCACCAGTCCGTGACGATAGCCTCTGGAGAAGATGTAGAATGCCACGAGGCAGAATACGACGATGATACCCAATACGATGGCAATAGCTGTGGTGATGGGCATATCGCCAATGAGTACCAATGCCAGATAGAGGAATATGGAGACAAACCAAAACCAGAAGTGGGCAAAGAAATGCATCATCGCATAAAGGATGACTGACGATGTGGCATGCTGGTTGTCGACGTCCTTCGAGAGTTCCATGATGCGGTAGGGTTCTCCGCCCAGTCCGCCAACAGGTGTCGCATAGTTAAGTGCATAGCCTGTGATGGTCAGTCTGTAGATGCGCCAGAAGCTAACGGGCGACTTACCCCCCAGATTGCCTTTGATGATAGCCTGCCAAGCCAATGCGTTGAGGCCATAGACGAAGAACCAAACGCCCACGATGGGTATCAACCAGTAACCTGCATGGCAGAGATGCTCCCATAGTTCGACGAAGCTGACGTCAAACGTCAGCAACATCACCACGACAGCAGCAATGCCCAGAAAGAAGAACAGGTTGTTCAGTCGTTGCTTCGTCCACTTCATCTCTTACTCAAATTGTGTCGGCAATCTTCTTACAGAAAGCTTCGTGACGATGATTGATGTAGAGGTAAAGCAGTCCCATGCCAACGATTTCCCATACGAAATTCATGACAGGAATATCGAGCAGGCAGAATACAAACAGCCAGAAAGAGCGGAAATTGAACGTCAGCAGTCCGTTCCAGAAGATAACGGGCAGCGACTGGTCGTGGAATTCCTTGCGGACACTCTCTGGGATGTTTTCAGAAGCACCGAACTTCTCGTGCAGTTTCTGCATCAGACGCTGGAACTGAGGAGTCACCTTCTCCTGCTTCTTCGTATAGTCGATGTACGATTTCTGGAAGTAGCGCTCAGCCCAACTGTGGGTCTCAGGTGTCATCTGGTCGTAGATTTCCTGCTGGCGCTTTGAATTGTCGAGCTCAGCACCCTTCTCGCCTTTCAGGAAGAAGAGGTGCACCTGGATGTAATAGTCTGCCAGACGCTGTTGACCAGCCAGTCCCATAACACCAGAGATGACTCCCAGGATGTAGGCGATAACGGTGGCGATAATCACGTTCTGTTGTGTATCCTCAATGCCCAGAAGCGAGAACTCAATGTCGTGATGCAGGTAGAAACGGTAAACCAGTAAATGGTAAATAGGAATGAACCACGCGAAACCTGCCACACCGTCGAGAATGCGTCCCAAACGGCTTTTCTTGCCTGACAGTCGCGCCAGCTGTCCATCCGTGCAATCCAAAATATCGGCAATCATCAGTAGCACAATGGCGATGATGTTCATTGATAATCCCCACCAACCGCTGTAATACAAACTGCCGCATCCAAAGAAAATGGCACTGGCTGCACCGACAATCATCGACCAGATGGTAACGGTATTCGGATGGATGTCGAACTTGTTGAAAAAGACAGCCAGATAATAACAGAAAGGACGGATGACATGGAGGTCAAGCCAGTCTTCCGTCTCTGCAGATTTTAGTGTTGCTTTAAAATTCTCGTTCATACTTCATTCTATTCAGTATGACTACTACTTAATAGCTTCGTAACACTTCTTGATGGTATCACAAACAAACTGTGTCTGCTCTTTGCGGCCCAACGTGATGCGCAGGCAGTCCTCCAGTCCCTTGTCACCCATGAACTTAATCTTGTAATCCTGCACCTTCAGGGCTTCCATCAGCGCCTCCTTGATGGCAACAGGATACTTGATAAGGATGAAGTTGGCAACAGACTTATATACCTTGAAGCCAGGCAGGCTGCCCAGTTCCTTCTTGTATAGCTGGCGACCCCATTCCATATCGTCGGCCACGTGGCGGTAGTGCTCGTTGCTATCGAGCGCAGCCAGAGCCACAGCCTCTGAGAAGCGGTTGTAGCCCAAGTATTTGTTTACGTAGCTCAGGAACTGGTCGTGGCCCTTGCCGATGAAACCGAATCCACAGCGCAGACCAGGCAGTCCATAGAACTTCGACAGGGTGCGCGAGATAATCAGGTTGTTGTATTTGTTCACCAGCGGAGCAATATAGGCTGTGTCCATCGAGATAAAGCTGGCGTATGCCTCGTCGATGAGTACCATGGTGTCGGCAGGGATGTTCTCCATAATACGACCCACCTCGTCGGGTGTCAGACCGTTACCTGTCGGATTGTTGGGCGAGGCCAACAGCAACATACGGGGATGTATGCGGTTGGTGTATTCAATGACCTCGTCAACGTCGTAGGCGAAGGTATCTTCCTGTTCGTGCAGGGGGTACATCTCGAAAACACCGTCGCACTCAGAAGCTACACGGTTGTAGTACCACCACGAGAACTCAGGAATGAGAATTTTCTTGTTGTCACCCTTGGTCAGGAAATAGTGGATGGAATTCTTCAGCATGTCCTCGCCACCATAGGTCAGCAGGACCTGCTCTTCGGGAACTCCGTAAATTTCGCTCACGCGGACACTGATAACACTCTTCTTACCCTGATCGTAAATTCGGGTATAAAAACAAAGATCCTTTGCGTCAAAATTCTTCACTGCGTCAAGCACTTTCTGGCTTGGCTCAAAATTAAATTCGTTCCTATCAAGATAGTTCATTGTATTCTTTTTATTTCTTACAGCCTGCAAAGGTACGAATAAGTGAGCAAAGAACCAAAGTTTTTAAGATTATTTTTAATCCCCGCACGACAGCCGCCTCTTATCAAAGGTTCTAAATCTTGTTATTTTTCAGCAAAACATTTGCTCATTTGGATAAAAAGTATTACTTTTGCAAGCTAAAAGAGCGAAAACTTAACAAAATGATATAAAAATGGCAAAAAAACTGTTATTAGGCGACGAAGCGATTGCATTAGGTGCCATACATGCCGGACTGAGTGGCGTGTATGCCTATCCAGGCACTCCTTCGACGGAGATTACTGAGTTTATTCAAGGTAACGCGATAGCCCGTGAGCGTGGACTGCACAGCCGTTGGAGTACCAACGAAAAGACAGCTATGGAGGCTGCCCTGGGTATGTCATTTATGGGAAAGCGTGCTTTGGTATGTATGAAACACGTAGGACTGAACGTCTGCGCCGACCCGTTTGTCAATAGCGGTATGACGGGTGTGAACGGTGGTGTTGTAGTTTTGGTGGCTGACGACCCCTCGATGCACTCTTCACAGGACGAGCAGGACAGCCGTTTCTACGGTAAGTTCGCGTTGATTCCCACTTTCGAGCCCTCTAATCAGCAGGAAGCTTACGACATGATGGAAGTGGCCTATGCCTATAGTGAGCGTATCAAACTCCCCGTTCTGATGCGCGTCACCACTCGTATGGCACATAGCCGTGCCGTCGTAGAGGTGAAGGACGAGCCCAGTAAGGAGAATGCCTTGAACTATGATGCCATTGCTGCCAATTGGGTGCTCCTGCCTGCCAATGCCCGCAAGCGCAACGACTTTGTGACGGCCCAGCAGGCTCAGTTGGAGCAGGATGCTGTTAGTTCGCAATATAACAAATATATAGAAGGTACGAACAAGAAACTGGGTATTCTGGCCAGCGGTATTGGTTACAACTACGTGATGGAATGTTTCCCAACGCAATGTCCCTATACTATCCTGAAGGTTTCGCAGTATCCTTTGCCCAAGCAGTTGGTGCGCCGACTGATGGATGAATGCCAGGAAGTACTTATCGTTGAGGAAGGTCAGCCGTTTATTGAGGATATGGTTCGTGGCGTTGGTGACCTGAAGAATGTTCACGGCAAGCTCGACGGCACACTGCCTCGTACGGGCGAACTGAATCCTGATATCGTCAAGAAAGCCTTGGGTATGGAGAGTGGCGAATGCTTCGATCCCTGTGCAGATGTGGCTCCACGTCCCCCTGCATTGTGTCAGGGTTGTGGTCACCGCGACGTCTATACAGCACTTAACGAAGTATTGAAGGAATTCGATAATCCCCGTGTGTATGGTGATATCGGTTGCTACACACTAGGCTTCCTGCCTCCCTTCCGCGCTATCCACTCATGTGTTGACATGGGTGCTTCGATTACGATGGCCAAGGGTGCTGCCGACGCTGGTCAGTGGCCTGCCGTTGCCATTATTGGTGACTCTACGTTTACCCACTCAGGAATGACGGGTTTGTTGGATGCCATCAACGAGAATGCCGACATCACCGTTATCATTTCCGATAACCTGACGACAGGTATGACTGGTGGACAGGATTCTGCTGGTACCAATAAGTTTGAGGCCATCTGTCGTGGTCTGGGTCTGAGCGACGAACACCTGAAGGTGGTTGTTCCCCTGCCGAAAAATATGCCGGAGATTACACAGATTATCCGTGACGAAATCAACTATCACGGCACAAGTGTCATCATTCCTCGTCGTGAGTGTATGCAGACTTTGCAGCGCCACCTCAAGCAGAAGAAAGCGGCTGAGAAAAAGTAAAAAGGTAAAAAAGTAAAAAGGAAAATCATGAAGACCGATATTATATTGTGTGGCGTAGGAGGACAAGGCATCCTCTCTATCGCAACGATTATTGGCGAGGCCGCCATGAATGAGAATCTGTATATCAAGCAAGCTGAGGTTCACGGAATGTCACAACGCGGTGGTGACGTGCAGTCGAACCTTCGTATCAGTTCCGATCCCATTGCCAGCGACCTCATTGCCAAGGGTAGTGCCGACGTGATTATCTCTATGGAACCCATGGAGGCTCTGCGCTATCTGCCCTTCCTGAAGAAGGACGGTTGGATTATCACTTCGTCGACACCATTTGTCAATATCCCCAACTATCCCGATATGGAAGTCATCAAGGCCGACCTCGACAAACTGCCTAACGTCATTTTGATTGATATTGAGCAGAAGGCCAAGGACGCTGGTGTTCCCCGTTCGGCAAATGTCATCCTGTTGGGTGCTGCCCAGAAGGCATTAGGTATCGAGTACAAGAAGCTGGAAGAGGCCATCAGTCGAGTCTTTGCCCGCAAGGGTGAAGCCATCGTCGAGGCAAACATAAAAGCATTAGCAATTGGTAAGGAGGCACAGAAATGAAGACTCCTATCAATAAAGAATTGGTGGATGGTCTGATTGCCAAAATGGGCATTCAGGACTTCGCCAAGGCTACCATCCGTGAGGTGAAGCAGGTGGCAGCAATGGCTGAGAAAGAGAGTGGTGTGGAGTTTATCAAGATGGAGATGGGAATTCCCGGACTCCCTGCTGCACAGGTGGGCGTCGATGCACAAATCAAGTCGCTGCAAGATGGTATCGCCCATTCTTATCCCGATATTCAGGGTTATCCTGAACTGAAGAAACAGGCTTCACGTTTCGTCAAGGCATTCATCAATGTCGATATTGCCCCTGAGGGTTGTGTGCCCGTCTGTGGTTCCATGCAGGGCACGTTTGCTTCGTTCCTGACCTGCTCGCAGGCAGACAAGAAGAAAGACACCGTGCTGTTTATCGACCCAGGATTCCCTGTTCAGAAGATGCAGTTACAGGTACAGGGTGTGAAGTATGAGACCTTTGACGTCTATGATTTTCGTGGTGAAAAACTGGGTTCCAAGTTGGAGAGCTATCTGAAGAATGGCAACATCTGCGCTATCGTCTATTCGAACCCCAACAATCCCGCGTGGATTTGTATGACGGAAAGCGAGTTGCAGACCATTGGTAAGCTCGCAACCCAGTATGACGCAATTGTGATGGAAGACCTCGCTTATTTTGCTATGGATTTCCGCAAGGACCTCAGCAAACCCTTCGAGGCTCCCTACCAGCCTACGGTAGCTCACTATACGGACAATTACATATTGCTGATTTCTGGTTCCAAGGCATTCAGCTATGCAGGTGAGCGTATTGGTGTGACGTGCATTTCCGATAAACTGTTCCATCGTCATTTCGCTGACCTCAGTGCCCGCTACGAAGGATTGCCTTTCGGATTGGTATTCTCCACCCGAATGCTTTATGCCCTCTCGTCTGGTACCAGCCATTCTGCACAGTATGCTATGGCGGCTATGCTGAAGGCAGCCTGTGACGGAACCTATAATTTCCGCAATGAGGTGAAGGTCTATGGCGACCGTGCCCATAAGCTGAAGGAAATCTTCCTTCGTCACAACTTCCATATCGTATATGACAAGGACTTGGATCAGCCTGTTGCCGACGGTTTTTACTTTACCATTGGCTATAAGGGGATGACGAGTGGCGAGCTGGCGAAAGAACTGATGTACTATGGCGTTTCGGCCATCTGCCTGATCACCACAGGCTCCCATCAGGAAGGCTTGCGCGTGTGTACCTCTTTTATTGAAGACCACCAGTACGACCAGTTGGAAGAGCGTATGCAGATTTTTGCAGCAAATAATCCATGACAATTTTCAACATTTTAAACTAATAATATGACTCAAAAAAATCTTTTCAAGACGTCCTGTATGGCTTTGCTGATGGTTTTCATCAGTAGCACAGCCTTTGCACAGGACAAAAAAGAATCTAAGGGCATTGACTGGATGAAGGAGTTGAAAGAACGAATCACCATCAATGGCTACATGCATGGCGGTTATGAATACAACGACAAAGGTGGAAAGACCACCAGTTCGTTCAATTTCAAGCGAGCCATCTTCTGGGGTAAAGCCAGGATTACCGACCGTTGGTCGTTCCTGTTTATGCACAATTTCGCCTTGTCGAAAGGTGTTCTGGAGTTCTGGACCAACTACCGTCTGACACGTAATAATGCGCTGAACGTCCGTATTGGTCAGTTCCAGCACCCGTTCTCGTTGGAGAGTCCGCTGTCACCAACTATGCTCGAACTCGTTGACGTCACCTCACAGGCTGTTACATATCTGGCCAACGGCAACGAACCTCTGCTTGGTCCCAACTATGGACGTGACCAAGGTATCATGCTGTTGGGTGACCTATTTAATGATCATTTCCACTACGAGCTGGCAGTGATGAACGGTCAGGGTATCAACACCGCTGACGGCAATAGCGACAAAGATGTCATCCTGAAGTTAGAGTACCGTCCCAGCAAGGAATGGCGCCTCGTAGCCTCTGGACAGAAAGGTCGCGGACATGCCATCAACACCTGTGCATGGAATGACATCCAAGTTGGCGAAGACTACCGTCGCGACCGCGTCAGCTTTGGTGGCGAGGCAAAAATCCCCACCCAGTTAGGCCGTAAGTCAACAAGTGGCGGTATCTGTCTGCGTAGTGAGTTCTTGGCTGGTAAAGATGGCGATGTAGGCAGTCGTGGTGCATATGTCACAGGATCTGTAGCATTAGGGCAGGGTGTCGACGCTATTGCATCGGTTGACTACTACGACCGTAACACATCAGAAAGTGGATGGCAGCAAACTAATCTTGTTGGCGGTTTGCAATATTGGTTCTACCCCAAGTGCCGTTTGCAGGTGCAATATACACATAGCTTCTGCGGTCATCTGCTGGGTGATGACTACAACCGCATCCAGGCTCAGGTACAGGTGGCGTTTTAAAGCCTCGTAATGACGAAATAACTTAATAACGAAATAAAAAAAGAAATGATTATAAAAGTTCTTTTGACCCTCATTTTCCTGGCCGTGATGATTGGTGTGGGTCTTTACACCCGTAAACAGGCCAGCAGTGTTGATGGTTTTGTGCTTGGTGGCCGTGCCGTAGGTCCCTGGCTCACCGCTTTTGCTTTCGGCACCAGTTATTTCTCGGCAGTGGTCTTCGTAGGCTATGCCGGACAGTTTGGTTGGAAATATGGTTTGTCCTCTGCGTGGATAGGTATTGGTAATGCTGTCATTGGCTCACTGCTTGCCTGGATTATTTTAGGTAAGCGTACTAAGTTGATGACGCAGCATATTGAAAGTCGCACGATGCCTGACTTCTTTGGTACCCGTTTTAGCGATCAGGGTCTGCGTGTGGCAGCCTCTATCATTGCCTTCGTATTCCTGATTCCCTATACTGCAGGTGTCTATAGCGGTATTTCACGCCTCTTCGAGATGGGCTTCAACATTCCTTATGAGTATTGTGTGGTCATCATGTCGATACTTACTGCCGTTTACGTTATTCTTGGCGGTTACAAGGCTACAGCGATGAACGACTTCATTCAGGGCATTATCATGCTCTTCGGTATTGTGGCTGTTATTGCTGCTGTGCTCTCTGCACAAGGCGGACTGACGGAAGCTGTCAACAAGCTCGCCCTGTTGCCTGCCGATGGTGCCACAGAACCTGGTAGTGGTATGTTTGCCACATGGTTCGGTCCTGATCCATGGGGACTACTTGGTGTCATTATCCTTACCTCCCTCGGTACGATGGGACTGCCCCAGATGGTGGGTAAGTTCTATTCCATCACCGATGAGGCTGCCATCAAGCGTGGTACCGTCATTTCCACCATTTTTGCTTTCATCGTGGCTGGTGGTTGCTACTTCCTCGGAGGTTTCGGCCGTCTTTACGACCCTGTGATTAATCCTGCAACAGGTAAGATAGCCTTCGACTCTATCGTTCCTGCTATGCTTGTCACATTGCCTGACGTGCTTATTGCCCTTGTGGTATTGCTTGTCCTGAGTGCTTCTATGTCGACATTGGCTTCGTTGGTGCTGACATCCAGTTCTACCATGACTCTCGACCTCATCTATCGTGACAAGAAGTCGTTGCCTGGCGAGGTGGAAGATGGTACTATCGACGATATCGTGTCTGAGAAGGTTGAACGCCGTAAGGTCGTCGTGATGCGCGTATTGATTATGTTCTTCATCGCCATCTCTCTGCTTATCGCCCTGAATCCGCCAACGTTCATCGCCCAGCTTATGGGTATCTCTTGGGGTGCACTGGCTGGTGCTTTCCTCGCTCCGTTTATGCTGGGTCTCTACTGGCGTGGTGTCACTACCGCCAGCGTCTGGGCTTGCTTCATCTGGGGTGTGGGACTGACGGTCATCAACATGCTGGCAGGTAACCCCATCAACCCTATCAACTGTGGTGCTATCGCTATGGTAGGTGGTTTCCCTGTGGTTTGGATTGTCAGCCTGCTGTCACCCAAGATGAACCGCCAGCAAGTAGATAAGATTTTCGAGTGCTATAAATAACAACGTTATACCGAAATAACGTCATAACGAAAAAAATTGAATTATGATTTGGAATCCGAATAAAGAATGCATGAGTCGCGACGAGATGAGCGCGCTCCAAGGCAAACGCCTTCATAAAATTGTCGAGTATGTCTATCACAACGTTGCGTTCTATCGTAACAAGATGCAGGACTTGGACATCCGTCCGGATGATATTCAGACCATTGAGGATATCAAGAAACTGCCTTTCACCACAAAGAAGGACCTGCGCGACAACTATCCTTTTGGATTGCAAGCTGCTCCTCAGAGTGAAATCATTCGTGTACACGCTTCCAGCGGTACGACGGGTAACCCCACCATCGTAGGCTATACTCGTAAGGATATCGGTGTGTGGAGCGAGTGTATGGCCCGCTGTCTGACGGCCTTTGGCGTCACCCGCGACGATATATTTTCTGTTGCTTACGGCTATGGTTTATTTACTGGTGGCTTGGGAGCTCACTATGGTGTCGAACACCTCGGAGCCTCCGTTATTCCTGCTGGAACGGGTAATACGGAGAAACACCTAAAACTGATTCGCGACTTGGGTATTACGGGTATTGCCTGTACGCCGTCGTACGCCCTCTATCTGGCTGAGACGATGGAGAAGCTGGGCATTACGAAGGAACAAATTAAGTTGCGTGTTGGTGCTTTTGGTGCCGAGCCTTGGACAGAGAAGATGCGTCAGGAAATTGAGGCTCGCTTAGGTCTGAAAGGCTACAACATCTATGGTCTCTCTGAGGTCATGGGTCCCTCCGTGAGCTATGAGTGTCAGATGCAGCATGGCTCGCACATCAATGAGGACCATTTCTATCCTGAAATCATCAATCCCACGACGCTGGAAACCCTTCCAAACGGCCAGACAGGCGAACTCGTGTTCACCACACTAACCAAAGAAGGTATGCCCGTATTGCGCTATCGTACACGTGACCTGTGTCATCTCATCGACGGTCCTTGCGACTGTGGACGTACAAACATCCGTATGGGACGTATCGAGGGCCGTTCGGACGATATGCTCATCATCCGAGGCATCAACGTCTTCCCCTCACAGGTCGAGAGTGTCGTGCTGTCTATGCCCGAATTTGCTCCACGCTATATGCTCGTTGTCGACCGTGTCAAGAACCTCGACACGTTGCTTGTACAGGTGGAAATCCGTCAGGAGTACTTCACAGGCACTTTCGACACACCTGCTGCCGTCGACGCTCTGGAGAAGAAGCTTGCTTCGAAGCTGAAGAGTGTGCTCAGCATTTCCGCAAAGGTACAGCTCAAGGCTCCTGGCACCATTGAGCGCAGTCAGGGCAAGAGTGCTCACGTCATTGATAATCGTAAACTATAATTACATAATTATGGAACAATCTAATTTCTTTAATCCTGAGTTCGAAACCATGTCGCGCGAGCAGATCGAGGCACTCCAGCTGGAGCGTCTGCAGAAAACCGTGCGCCATTGCATGAACTCACCCTTCTACAAAAAACGTTTTGAGGAAATCGGGCTCAAACCCGAGGACATCAAGAGCCTTGCCGACCTGCGCAAGATTCCCTTCACTACGAAGCAGGACTTACGCGACACCTATCCCTTCGGAATGGCCAGTGTACCCCTCAAACAGTGTGTTCGTCTGCACTCCAGTTCAGGAACCACAGGTAACCCCACCGTCATTCTGCACACACAGAAAGACCTTGACGAGTGGGCCAATCAGGTGGCTCGTAATCTCTGGATGGTAGGTTTGCGTCCTGACGATGTCTTCCAGAACTCATCAGGTTATGGTATGTTTACTGGCGGACTCGGTTTCCAATATGGTGCCGAGAAGCTGGGAATGCTAACCATCCCTGCTGCTGCTGGTAATTCGTTGCGTCAGATTAAATTCATCAAGGACTTCGGCACAACAGCCATCCACGCTATTCCCTCTTACGTTACCCGTCTTTACGAGGTGATGCAACAAGAGGGAGTCGATCCCCGTCGTGACACTAAGCTGAAGGTGTTAGCCATCGGTGCCGAACCTCACTCAGAGGAACAGCGCAAGCGTATTGAGGAGATGATGGGTGTGAAGGCCTACAACTCGTTTGGTATGTCGGAGATGTGCGGTCCTGGCGTCGGATTCGAGTGTAAGGAGCAGAATGGTCTGCACTTCTGGGAGGACTACTACATCGTCGAAATAGTAGATCCAGAGACGTTGGAGCCTGTGCCCGACGGAGAAATTGGCGAGCTGGTACTCACCACCTTGTGTCGTGAGGCTATGCCGCTGTTGCGCTATCGTACACGTGACCTGACGCGTGTGCTGGGTCGCAGTTGTCCTTGCGGACGTAACCACATCCGTCTCGACCGTATGCGTGGCCGTTCTGACGACATGATTGTTCTACGAGGCGTAAATATCTTCCCGATCCAGATTGAGAAGATTCTCATGAAATTCCCAGAGGTGGGCACCAACTATCTTATCACGCTGACCACTGAGGACAACAACGACCAGATGACCGTCGAGGTCGAGCTCAACGAAGGTACTGATGACTACAGCAAGCTGCAGGCCCTGACAGGCGAGATTTGTCACCAGTTGAGTGATGAAATCCTGCTCAAACCTCGTGTACGTCTCGTATCTAAGGGTACCCTGCCTGTAAGCGAGGGCAAGGCTGTACGCGTCGTTGACAAGCGAAAGGTTTATCAATAACGTCGTGATAACATAATAACGAATTAACGAAAAAAATAGAAAACTATGACAATCCATCAGTTATCCATTTTCATCGAGAACCGTTCTGGCACGCTTATCAAGGTGCTTAACATTCTCAAGCAGTCCAACATTCAGATTGTTGCCTCAACGATTGCCGATACGGCAGAGTATGGTATCTACCGACTCATTTGTTCAGAACCCCTTCGTGCCTACGAGGAATTGAAGAAGGGTGGTATTGCTGTTGCCCTGAGCAACGTCTTCGCCCTCGAGTTGGACGACGAGCCAGGCCGTGCTGCCGACGCCGTGCAGACCTTCTCAGAGGCTGGCATCAGCATTGCCTATATGTATACCTTCCTGCTTCGTGGCAAGGGTATCATGGTGTTCCGTACGGAGAATTCCGAGGAAGCCCAGAAGGTCATTGCCGACAACAAACTCCATTACATAGAGGAGCCCGACCTGTCGAAGCTGGTATAAGTATACATTTTTGCATTAGTGGGGTGCGGCATGTGGTTCACATGGCGCACCTCACTTTGTGCAATTACGCATGATTAGTTAGATATTACGAGTGCTGGGAATAAACGGCTTACTTCCGCTAAACGGGCGGTTTAGTTCCTTTGGATCGCCTGCTTACTTCCCAACAAAAAAATGCGCCTCCGCAGATGGGAAGCGCATTGTATAAAGATTAAATTCGTTGTCTGATTAGAGAGCGAACTTGTAACCGATAGTGATTGAGAAGGTGCTGTTGCGACCCTCGTCGGCATCCTTGAAAATCTTGGTAATACCAATATTGTAACGAGCATCAAGTACGAAGCTCTCATACTCATAAGACAAGCCTACAGGAATAGAGAAGTTGAAACTCTGAACACCCTCTGCATCCTCAGTTTCAGATATAGACTGTCCATTAGCTGTAACCTCATACTTTTCCTTATGGCGAACATTGAATGCGGGCTGCACACCAGCCTTGACTGCCAAGCCTTTAACAAGATAGTAGTTGGCCAAGATGGGGATATTGATATAATCAAAATCACCTCGGATAGTAGCATCAGCACCAAGATATTTTCTAGAATATTTAATACCTTCCATTGAGTACAGCACGCCAGCACTAAGACCAAAGTTCTCAGCTACACCATACTCAGCCTCAACACCTGCTACGAGACCAACCTTCGTCTTCTTGTCAGAAAGAGCACCACCTGTAATAGTAGAGAGGTTCATACCAACTTTAGGCTGCAGAGTTACCTGACCTACTTCGTTCTGTGCAAATGCGCCCATGCTCATCAGCATCATGGCGGCAATCATCATTAGCTTTTTCATAATTATTTGTTTTTGTTAATAAAAAAATGATTTATCGGTGGCAAATATCGGAAAAATATTTGAAAGTTCCAAATTTTTACCCAATTATTTCTATTTCAAAACAAAAAAATGCGTCTCCGCAAGCGGGAAACGCATTATATAAATATTAAATTCGTTGTCTGAATTAGAAGTTGTAGTACATACCGAAGCTAACTTCGCTGCCAAGGTTGAAGCCGAAAGACTTAGTGCTCTCGTCATCACCCTTAAACTTCTCGTTCTTGTCTACACCAGGCTTCAGACCAAACTGCCAAATATTGTCCTTCACATCTCCCCACTTAATGTTCTGGTAACCGAAACCACCATCGATGAAGATGTTCACCTTGTCTAACTTCACAGGAGTGTAACGAACATATGGAGAAATAGCGAAAGTCTTAACTTTGTCAGTGTAAGTCCTACCATCAACCTTCGTCTTGTCCTTACCCTCACCATAACCAACTACTAAGCCGACAGCCCAATCTTCGTTCAGGTTGTAACCAATCTCAGGCATGATTGACCAAACAGTCTCGCTGTTACCATCGTAAGACTCAGATGCAAAACCGAGGCTACCACCAACATAACCCTGAGCGTTTGCTGTCAAACCCATCATTGCAACAAGTGCAAGAGCAAAAATCTTTTTCATAATCTTTTTTTATTTTTAATTATACTTTGGTGCACTTTCGAGCACCGTTATCTTTAAATCGGGGGCAAATTTAGAAAATTTTTCTTAAAGTTCCAAATTTTTAACCAATTATTTGCTTTTTTAATACAAAAAATGCGCTTTCGCAGGTAGAAAGCGCACTATTTTGTTATTTTTCAGATGCTTATTTAGTATTAATAGGAATCTTGTAGCCTATGGTGATGGAGAGCCAATTGTGTCTTGCGTCGCCAGGACTGAAAATGGTCGATATACCGAAGTTGTAGCGAGCATCAAGGACGAAATTAGAGTACTCATACGACGCACCAACAGGAATAGAAAAATAGAAACTATTGGTATTATAGTCCAAATCAGTTCTGTCAATTTTTTCAGAAACTTTGAGTGACGGCTGCATACCGGCCTTAATGGCCAGTCCAGGAATGACGTAGTAGTTAACAAGGATAGGGATATTGATGTAGTCGAGATTATATTTAACTCCATAACACTTTGCTCCCTGCATAGAATACAAAAGTCCTGCAGTTACCGAGAAATTTTTCAGAAAGGCATATTCTCCTTCAACTCCTGCAACGGCACCGACACGCATATCCGTCTCTTTTATTTTTGTAATCGTTGAAAGATTCACACCAGCCATCGGCTTCAGGGTAATCTGTCCAACTTCGTTTTGTGCAAACGCGCCCATGCTTATCAGCATCAGGGCGGCAATCATCATCAGTTTTTTCATACTTCTTATTTATTGTTTAATGTTTTTGTTTCTTGTATTATAGTCCTCTGGCCTTGAGCAGACTCGACGCATCGGGCTGGGCCATGCCAGTGAAGTCGGTGAACATCTGCATCAGGTCACCCGTATTACCCCTGCTCAGAATTTTTTCACGAAGGTCCTGACCAGTCTCAGGCTTCAGCGGTCCACGCTTGGCAAAGACATCGGCGATGTTTACTGCCAGCACCTCCGTCCACAGATAACTATAATAGCCGGCTGCATAGCCCCCACCCCACACATGATTGAAGTAACTGGTGTGATAGCGTGGCGGAATCGGAATAAAAGGATTCAGAAGTCCCACCTTACGCAATGACTCTGTCTCGAACTCCATAGCCTTGTCAACTGTGGGAATATCCTTCGAGGCGAGCATGTGCCAAGCCAAGTCGACACAGGTGGCAGCAAGGTTTTCACCCAGAGCATAGCACGGTTGGAAGTTGATGCTCTTGAGCATGCGCTCCTTCAGGTCGGCAGGCATGGGGTCACCCGTCTTGTAATGGTGCGCATAGTGGTCGAAAACTTCTGGAATCGAGGCAAACGACTCATTAAACTGCGAAGGCATCTCCACAAAGTCGCGAGCTACACTGGTACCACTCAGACGGTTGTACTGACAATTGGAGAGCAGACCATGCAGAGCATGACCAAATTCGTGAAACATCGTCGTCACTTCGTCCCAGGTAATCAACGAGGGCTGACCCTCAGGAGCCTTGGCACTATTACATACATTAAATATAATAGGCAACTGGTTCCACTGACGGCTCTGTTTTTGAAAACCATCCATCCAGGCGCCACCACGTTTCGTAGGACGACGATAATAGTCACCATAGAAGAGGCCGAGCGTCTTACCATCCTTATCTATCACCTCGAAAACTTTCATGTCAGGATGATAAGTAGGAATGTCCGTACGCTCTTTAAATGTTAGACCATACACCCGGTTGGCAGCATAGAACACCCCATTGAACAACACGCTATCTACATTGAAGTAAGGCTTCACCTCGTCATCACTCACGTTGAGCAATTCCTTCTTCATCTTGGCAGAATAGTAGAAATAGTCGTAGGCCTGCAACTGGAATTCGGCACCCTGGCTTTTGCGGGCAAAGTCTTCGATAGCCTTGGTCTCGGCATCAGCCTTGGGCACATAGGCCTTAATCAGGTTCATCAGGAAAGCATAGACATTCACTGGGGTCTTGGCCATCGTATTCTCCAGTGAATAGGCGGCGTAGTTAGGATAACCCATGATCTCAGCCTTCTCGGCACGCAGCTTGGCAATCTCGCAGACAAGGGGGAAAGTATTGTATTTGCCTGTACCGTCAGCACGATGGACAGAAGCCTCGAACACCTTTTTGCGCAACTCGCGATTGTCGAGACTGGCAAGGAGAGGTTGCTGGGTGGTATTTACAATGACGATGGCATACGGGGCCTTGCCTCCTCTGCTCTCTGCGTCTTTCTTACACTGGGCGATGTCAGCTTCGCTCAATCCTGCCAACTCTTCTTCCTTCTCGACCCATACCAAGGCGTCGTTCGTAGCTGCTTGTAGGGAGTCGCCCCACTGTTGCTGAAGTTCGGAGATACGCAGATTGATTTCTTTCATGCGAGCCATCTTGTCGTCTGACAACAGGGCACCCTTGCGCACGAAATCCTTATAGATTTCTTCGAGTAACTTCTTGTCCTCGCCCTGAAGCGATTCATACTGGGTGTCGTAAACCTTCTTGATGCGCTCGAAGAGGGGCTTGTTGAAGGATATCTCATTTTCAAGGTCGGTGAGCAAAGGCTGTACGGTCTTCTCTATCTCGCCAATCTCGTCCGTCTTGTCGGCTTCCGTCAAAGCGAAGAATACGCGACTTACGCGGTCGAGCAGACGTCCGCTATTCTCGTAAGCAAGGATAGTATTCTCAAATGTTGCCGAATCACTGTTTTCAATGATTTGCTTAATTGCCTCACGATTCTGCTCTATCGCTTTCAGGAAAGCTGGCATATAGTCCGTCACCTGAATCTTGCTGAAGTCTGGGGCTCCAAACGGCAGTTCGCTCTCCGCTAACAATGGATTCTCACGTTGTGTCTGCTCGCAGGCAGTAAATGACATTATCATAGCCGATGCAATGCTTAATGTTAGAATGGTCTTTTTTATCATTTCTCGTCTTATTATAGCTTTCGGACGACAAAGGTACTAATTTAGTTACAAACCACCAAGTTTTTCGTCTTTTTTATAAATAATAATGTAAGATGATGAAACGTTTTAGTGTCTTTTTTCTCTTGCTGACGGCTTTTTTGATGGTCTCAGCACAGCAAAAAGTGTATATATCCACATCGTTCCATGAACCTGCAACAGACGGGTTGAGATTCATATACAGCTATGACGGTTGGAACTGGCAACAGATTGACGGCATTTGGTTGCGTCCAGAGGTGGGACAACAGAAAGTGATGCGTGATCCTTCGATAATTCGTACGCCCGATGGGATGTTTCATCTTGTGTGGACCAGTAGTTGGCGAGGGGATAGGGGCTTTGGCTATGCTTGTTCGAAAGACTTGGTACATTGGAGTGAACAGCGTTTCATCGAGGTAATGACAGATACGACGACTGTAAATGTCTGGGCACCAGAGCTCTTTTGGGATGACGTCAAGCAACAGGCTGTTATCGTGTGGGCTTCGTGCATTCCTGGTAAATTCCCTGACGGACAGGAGGAACACAAAAACAATCATCGCTTGTATTATACCACTACGAAGGACTTTAAGCGTTTTGCCCCCACGAAACTAATGATAGAGCCTGGTTTTTCGTGTATCGACGCTACACTGGTGAAACGAGGCAAAAACGACTATGTGATGGTGCTGAAGGACAACACCCGCCCTGAACGTGATATCAAGGTGGCATACGCTAAGTCGCCTTACGGTCCTTGGTCGAAAGCCTCAGAACCATTTACTGGTAAGATGATGGAAGGGCCAACGACAGTGAAGGTAAAGGATGGTTGGCTTATCTACTACGACCGTTATCAATTGAAGGATTTTGGTGCCCATTTCACCAAGGACTTTGTTTCGTTCGAGGATGTTTCCGATAAGGTCAGCGTACCTGATTTGCACAAGCACGGCACTATCTTCGAGGCTGATGAAACCATTCTCAACGGACTGTTGAATGCGCGGAAGGTACATTATACAGGCAAGACACTCAGCAATCCCAATCGTCACGATGGCGGTCTCTCGCCTGTCGTTGGAGTGCATAATATCCAGATTCTGCGAGCCAATCGCGAACATCCATCTGAGGCCAATGGCAATGGTTGGACATATAACCATCAACCCATGATGGCCTATCATAACGACCAGTTCTACATTCACTACCTCTGCGACCCCAAAGACGAGCATGTGCCACCTTCGCACACCTTGTATCAAACCTCGAAAAACGGTTATAGTTGGAGCAATCCGCAGATTCTCTTTCCAGAGGTACAGGTGCCTGAAGGTTTCCAAAAGCCCAATCGTCCAGAAAAGGCTCACGACCTCATTGCCATCATGCATCAGCGTGTAGGTTGGTACATCTCGAAGAGCGGACAGCTATGGGCACTCGGCAACTACGGCGTGGCCTTCGACAAGAAGGACGACCCCAACGACGGCAATGGTCTTGGGCGCGTAATTCGTGAGGTAAAGAAAGATGGCACATTAGGCCCTATTTACTTTATCTACCTAAACTCTAATTATTCTAGATATAGAACTTCTAGAAATACTAGAGCCCCCTTTCCCTACTATACCAAAGCTCCCAAAGACGTAAAAGCCGCCTGCGAAGAAATACTGACTAACCCCCGCTATCGGATGCAATGGGTAGAGGAAGCTGATAGGAACGACCCGCTCATCCCATTGCATAAGGAGTACAAGGCCTATTGCGACTATACCTTGCCTGACGGACAGATTGCAGCTCTTTGGAAGCACGCCCTCACCTCGACCTCTGCGGATGGTGGACTGACGTGGGCACAACCTGTCGAGCGTGCCAAGGGTTTTGTAAACAGCAATGCAAAAATATGGGGACAGCGTCTCAGCGACGGCACTTACGCTACCATATACAATCCTTCGGAATACCGTTGGCCACTGGCTATCAGCCTTTCCAAAGACGGATACGAATATACTACGCTAAACCTCGTGCAAGGCGAAGTACCACCGATGCGCTATGGTGGCAACTACAAGTCGTATGGTCCTCAGTATGTTCGAGGCATCCAGGAAGGTAATGGTATTCCTAAGGACTCAGACCTTTGGGTGGCTTATTCTATGAATAAAGAGGATATGTGGGTGGCCCATATCCCTGTGCCTGTACAGACAGAGGCGCATAGCCACGCTGATGGCACCGAGTTCAGAGTGGGCGAGATTTCGGATCTCGCCACCTGGAACATCTACTCCCCTGTGATGGCTCCCGTTTCTTTGAATGATGGTTGGTTGACGCTTTCTGATAGCGACCCCTTCGACTATGCCCGCGTGGAACGCAAAATTCCTGCCACGAAGGAGTTGAAGGTTTCCTTCGACCTAAAAGCAGGACAAAGCAGTCATGGCCTCCTGCAGATTGAGTTCTTGGATGCTCATGGGACTGCCTGTTCACGTATCGAACTTACTGATGAAGGTCAGATGCGTTGCAAGGGTGGTGCACGTTATGGTGGTCTGGGCAAATATGAGGCCAACAAAACTTATCACCTCGAAGCCATACTCAGTGTCTCGAAGCGTATGATAGAGGTCTTTATCAACGGAAAGAAGGCGGGCCAACGTATGTTCTTCGCTCCTGTGGAAGCCATCGAGCGTGTCATGTTCCGTACAGGTGCCAAGCGTCGTTTTCCAGATATCGACACCCCTGCCGACTGGGACGGCACCCTTGAAAATGCTGGTGCCACAGACCCCATTGCCACCTATGCTTTTGCCAATTTCAAGACTGAGAGCTTGGATGAGAATGCTACTGCCGCTTTCCTGAAGTACGACGACTACAAGCACTACGTCGATTACTTCAACACGATGGAGTCGGAAACCATTGTGCAGGCCATTCCCAACGCAAAAGCGTGGGAGTGGATGCAGGCAAACGTACCTCTTTTCGACTGTCCTGACCGCGACTTCGAAGAGATGTGGTACTTCCGTTGGTGGACATTGAGAAAACACATCAAGCAGACGCCCGTAGGCTATGCTATGACGGAGTTTTTAGTGCCACGCAGCTATGCCGACCAGTACAACCTGATTGCCTCTGGAGTGGGTCATCATATCCACGAGAGTCGTTGGCTTAGAGACACCACCTATCTTGACCAGATTATGAACACCTGGTACAAAGGTAACGAGGGCAAACCAATGAAGAAAATTGCGAATTATTCCTCATGGATGGCGCATTCGTTGTGGGGTCGTTATCTGGTGGATGGTCGCAAAAATTGGATTGTCTCTATGTTGCCTTCATTGGAGTGGGAATACAACCACTGGGAGACGACACATACTCGTGAGGGAGGCCTTTATTGGCAGGCTGACGTGCAGGATGCGATGGAAGAAACTATCTCAGGCGGTCGTAAGAAGAAATACCTGCGCCCCAGCATCAATGCCTATATGTATGGCAACGCGTATGCCATCGGCAAGATCTTTGCGCTTGCCGATTCTGTCGGCAAGTCCCGCATCTACTTCGCCAAGGCCGAAGACCTCAGCGAAAAGGTACACGCAAAACTATGGAACGAGCAACACCAGTTCTTTGAGACCCATCGTATCGATTCCAGCGCCAACGTTCGCGAGGCAATTGGCTTCCTGCCTTGGTACACCCACATGGCCTATGATGAACCGAAATACAGTGTCGCATGGCTTCAGGCTGGCGACCCACAGGGTTTCTCTGCCCCTTATGGACAGACCACTGCCGAACGCCGTCATCCGCTGTTCCGTACTCATGGTACAGGCAAGTGTGAGTGGGACGGTGCGGTATGGCCTTTTGCCACCAGTCAGACGCTCACCGCTATGGCCAATTTTATTAATGACTACACTAATGTGCCCAGCGGTTTTCCCACTGGGACCCTCGATTCCCTTTATTTCGCCGAATTAGAAAAATACATGCAGAGCCAGCACATGCGAGGCAAACCCTATATCGGTGAATATCTCGACGAAACGACGGGTTATTGGTTGAAGGGCGACCAAGAACGCTCTCGTTACTACAACCATTCTACGTGGAACGACCTTATCATTACTGGACTCTGTGGCCTGCGTCCTCGTGCAGACAATACCCTACAGGTCAATCCTTTATTGCCAAAAGACAAGTGGGATTACTTCTGTCTCGATAACGTGCTGTATCATGGGCATAACCTCACGATACTTTACGACAAGGACGGTTCACGCTATCATGCGGGTAAAGGGCTTCGCATCTATGTTGACGGGCAGTTGAAAGGCCAGCGCGACGACTTAGGTAAAATCATTATTCCGAATGTACTATGAGACGACTGCGCATTAGTATATTACTGATTATATCCTTCATATCATTTTGTCCTGCAAAGGCACAAAATGTTTTTGGTGATGCCAAGTGGATTGGTGCCATTACGAAGGCTGATGCCAAGACACCTGAGGGACGTCACTATACTGGCAGTGTACTCAAAGAGAGCAAGGCAGAGTGGGATCAAGCTGACCCGCTGTCGCGCAGAAGTATCATTTTGCGTCGTAGCTTTTGGCCATATAAAACGGTAAAACATGCCGAGCTGCGTATCTGTGGATTGGGATTCTACGAAGCGACCATCAACGGCAAGAAAGTTGGTGAATCAGAGTTTGCCCCAGCCTGGAGCGACTATGACAAGACGGTATATTTCAACACCTATGACGTCACCGAATATATTCATTCAGGCGACAACGAGTTGCGTGTGTTATTAGGCAACGGTTTCTATAACGAGCAAGGCGGCAGATATACCAAGTTGAAGGTGTCGTTTGGTCCCCCAACGCTACTTTATTTCCTTTATGTCATTTATGAGGACGATATGCGTGAACACGTCTTCAGTGACGAAAAATGGCAATGGACAGAAAGCCCTGTGACCTTTAACAGCATCTATGGTGGTGAGGATTATGATGCGCGCTTGGAAGTGGGGAGTCAGATGGAAGAAGGCAGATGGAAACCCGTCGTAGTGATGGAAGGTCCCAAGGGTAGCTTATGTCCACAGATAGCCCACCCCGTAAAAATCATGGAGCGCTATGGGGTAAAAGAGACGTTGCGCAAGGATTCCATCCTTGTGCTCGATATGGGTCAAAACCTTGCAGGCTATCCTGAAATCACCGTTCAGGGCAACGCTGGTCAATGGCTCATACTCATTCCAGGTGAAACGCTGGACAAGGACGGGCTAGTGAATCAGCGTCAGACAGGACGTCCGCACTATTATACCTATACCCTTAAAGGTAGAAATAACGGAATGACGAAACAACGGAATGACGAAGAAGTGTGGCATCCACGGTTCTCCTATTATTCGTTTAGATATTTGCAGATTGAGGGCGACATTGATGTATTGAAGAAGGTAGAGTCATGCTTTGTGTATAACTCCGCTGAACGTATCGGCTCATTTGAGTGCAGCAACCCACGCATCAATGCTACCCATCAATTGATTGACCGTGCGATAAGGAGTAACTGGCAGGCTGTATGGACCGATTGCCCCTCGCGCGAAAAACTCGGTTGGCTGGAACAGGATTGGTTGAACGGTGAGGCATTGGTGTACAACTACGACGCTCATAAGATGATGGAGCAAACCATGCAGAACATTGTGGATGCACAGCACGACGACGGTTCTATGCCGGAGATTGCCCCAGAATATACGCAGTTTACAGGTACGTGGGCCCGTCCGTTCCAAGAGTCGCCAGAGTGGGGCGGAGCTATCATTGCTTTACCCATGCTTTGCTTGCGTCATTATGGTGACCTCGATTTGGCCAACCACCACTACGACGCCATGAAGCGCTATGTAAACTATCTGGCCACACAAGACTCCTGTTACATCTTGCGGCAAGGCTTGGGCGACTGGTATGACTACGGACCTGGACGGGCTGGTTTCTCAAAGAACACGCCTGTACTTTTGGTCTCGACAGCCCACTACTATCAGTGGATGTGTAACATCTATGTGCTAGCCAAGCTGTTAGGACATAAGGAGGATTCCGAACGCTTTAACCTGCGAGCAGACAGCATCCGTCAGTCGTTCAACCGTACTTTCTACGATTCGCAGAAGAAAACCTATGCTACCGGCAGTCAGTGCTCGCTGGCTTTACCGTTATACCTGAAATTGGTTCCCGATAGCGACTATCAGGCTGTACTTCAGCATCTTATCGACGACATCAAAGCCCACGGTAGTCGTCTGACAACAGGTGATGTCGGTAACCGTTACCTTTTCTCCGTACTGATAGAGAACGGCCAGCGCGAACTGCTCTACACGATGCTAAACCACGACGATGTGCCAGGATACGGCTATCAGATAAAGAAAGGTCACACCACGTTGACAGAACAATGGGATCCTGATATGGGGGCATCAATGAACCACTTCATGATGGCGCATATTGAGAATTTCCTGATTCCTGACCTCTTGGGCATTCAGCGTACAGGTGATTTGATAGAAATCGAACCTCATCCTGTTGGTGACATCGTCTGGTGCAAGGGTTCAACAATGAGTGCCCATGGCCCTGTCAAAGTGGAATGGCATATCGATAAAGATGTCTTTACACTGGATATTGACATTCCCGAGGGAGGCTTTGCCGATGTCTATATGCCTTTCTCCGGCCATGCGGAAAGTGTGACGGAGGGACATCATAAAATAACGGAGAAGATTACTAAGCCGTAATTGATTAGCGTTTTTTTCGCTTATAGCACTTCTCAAACGTGCAGAGTCCGCAGGTATAGTCCAACTTGCGCACTTCACGTCCTACACCCATGATACCACTGACACTCTTGATGGGTATCATAAGCGACGAATCAGTAAGTTGGACACCACACGTATGACTATCAAACAAAGGGAAGAGCATTTGCTGTTGGGCGACGTGCCAACCGCAATAGCCCGGCGAAAAACGGTTGGTATGCTTCCATCCAAGTTTGTCGATGTTTTCCTGTAGGACCAGTTCCATCTGGTCGGCACATTTCTCAGCAATCACCGACCCTAACGCGTCGGCAATAAACACACGAACCATGTCGCCTTCTTGTTTCAGGCGTTGTTGGAAGGATTCGAATTCCGTTCCGCTGGTACAAATAAACAGGGTGTAAGCCTCAGCACCTTGCAACTGGCGTTCGATAATCCTGCCCATTTCAAAGGGCGGTAACGCTTGTGTGACAAAGAAACAAAACTGGGGGCGCAACCATGCTCGCACGTCGTCCATCAGACGCAGAGTTTCACGCTGTGTCGCCTCGTCCGGTTCCACACCATGATACCCCATCTGTTCATAAACGTCAGAAGGGACAATGCCTAGTTGGTCGTATGTCAGCGTTTTCTCTGTCATTGCGTACTTTTGCAGTCTTTCAGTCTGCAAAATTACGCAAAAAAACTCAGATGACAAAACAATATGCCGTCCGTCTTAATAAAAACGAACTAAAAAAAGCTAATAGAACAATGGAAACAAGATTCAAGAAGCCCCTGAGTGGCATCATACCACCATTGGTAACACCTCTGAAGAATAACGAGACGCTCGACGTAGAGAGCCTTGAACGACTCATTGAACACCTCATCGAAGGTGGTGTACACGGACTCTTCGTATTGGGAACGACAGGCGAGGAGCAAAGCCTGTCATACGATGTACGCAAACAGATGATCAAGGAGTCGTGTCGTATCAATCGCGGTCGTCTGCCTCTGTTGGCGTGTATCACGGATACGAGTATTGAGGAGAGCATCCGTCTGGCTCGCAAGGCAGCTGATTATGGAGCTGACGGGGTGGTATCAGCGCCTCCATATTACTTTGCAACGGGTCAGCCCGAACTGGCTCAGTTCTATGAGGAACTGGTGCCTCAGTTGCCGCTTCCCGTGTTCTTATATAATATGCCTTCGCACGTCAAGGTGAGCTTCGCACCTGATACCGTTGCCCGTATTGCGAAAAACGAGCAGGTCGTGGGTTTCAAGGACTCCAGTGCCAATGCCGTTTACTTCCAAAGCGTGATGTACAAGATGCAGCATCGTCCAGACTTCGCCATGCTCGTAGGTCCTGAGGAGATTACAGGCGAATGTGTGCTCTTAGGTGCGCAAGGCGGCATCAACGGCGGAGCCAACATGTTCCCAGAACTCTATGTGGCGATGTACAATGCTGCCTCCGCTCGCGACATCAATCGCGTGCTCGACCTGCAACAGCTCATCATGCAGATTTCTACGACGATATACACCGTTGGCCGTCACGGCTCCAGCTACCTGAAAGGTTTGAAGTGCGCCCTCTCGCTGCTGGGTATCATCAACGACGACTTCGTAGCTTCTCCGTTCTATAAGTTCGAGGCACCAGAACGTGACAAAATCCGTCAGGCCCTCGACGCTCTACCCATCAAGAATGGCAAGCTATGCATCTGATTGATTTCATAGTCTTCATTGCCTTCACGCTGGGTGTTGTCGTCTTCGGCTGTTCGTTCTTCAAGAAAGGCTCCAGCGCCGACGAGTTCACCTCTGCGGGGCATTCTATTCCTGGCTGGGTGGTGGGTATGTCCATTTTTGCCACCTACGTCAGTAGCATCTCGTACATCGGCTATCCGGGCAAGGCGTTTGCAGCTGATTGGAATGCCTTTGTATTCTCACTGTCCATACCCATTGCCTCCTACTTTGCCGCCAAGTATTTCGTGCCGTTCTATCGTCATTCAGGTTCCGTTTCGGCCTATACGTTTTTGGAAGAGAAATTTGGCGCCTGGGCTCGACTCTATGCCTCGGCATGCTACCTGTTGACGCAGATTGCACGCATGGGTTCGATACTTTATCTACTGGCCGTACCGATGTATATCCTCATGGGCTGGGACATGCACACCGTCATCATCCTCACGTCCATTGGCATCATCATTTACTCGATGATGGGCGGCTTGAAAGCTGTCATCTGGGCAGACGCCATACAGGGTATTATATTAATAGGTGGAGCCGTACTGTGTCTGGCCATCCTGATGTTCTCAATGCCAGAGGGACCGATGCAGACCTTTGAACTCGCGGCAAACAGTCCCATGGGCAATAAGTTCTCGCTGGGTGCCTTTACGTCCGACCTGACCACATCGACGTTCTGGGTATGTCTCATCTACGGTATTTTTATCAACCTCCAGAACTATGGTATCGACCAAAACTATGTGCAACGCTACCATGCAGCAAAGACGGACAAGGACGCGAAGTTTTCGGCACTCTTCGGAGGCTATCTCTTTATCCCTGTCTCGGCGTTGTTCTTTCTTATAGGCTCGGCACTTTACTCGTACTATCAGGCAGGTGTGGCACCCTTGCCAGCAGAGATTCAGGCTAAGCCCGACTACGTCTTCCCTTACTTCATCGTCAATGGATTGCCCGTAGGCTTGCGTGGTTTGCTTATCGCCTCGATTTTCGCAGCTGGCATGTCGACCGTATCAACCAGTGTCACCTCTGCAGCAACGATTATCCTGACGGACTATGTGCGCCCCTTCTTTCTGAAGGCTCGCAAGGTTACTGACCGTTTGCGCCATCACGATCCAGAAGATCATCATAAGCATCAGAAGTTAGAGTTAGCTGTGGTGCGCTTTTCCAGTTTTGGCGTAGGTATGTTAGGTGCCTGTGTGGCTATTGCGATGCTCTCGGTAGAAAGCATCATCGACGCTTGGTGGACGCTCAGCTCAATATTCAGCGGAGGTATGCTCGGCCTCTTCCTGCTGGGCTGTATCCCTCAGAAAATCAATCGTCTGGCGGCCTTCTTAGGTTGCGTCGCAGGCATTGTGGTCATTGCGTGGATATCATTAGCTTCCATGTGGGATTTGCCAGGCATCCATCTGCATCCCTATCTAGCCATCGTACTCGGCACGACGGTCATCTTCCTGACAGGATTCCTCGTCACTTTTTTGCGTTTTTCTTCTCGTCTTCGATAGAAAAGTATTATCTTTGCAAGCGAAAAGCGAGAACAAAGAAAAAATGAACATATACGATATTCAAAAAATACGCGAGGATTTTCCTATTTTAGGTCGTGAGGTTTACGGCAAGCCATTGGTGTATCTGGACAATGCGGCAACGACGCAGAAGCCGCTGATGGTGCTGGATGCGATGAGGGACGAATACCTGAACGTGAATGCCAATGTACATCGTGGTGTACACTACCTGAGTCAGCAGGCTACCGATCTGCACGAGGCGGCCCGCGAAAAAGTGCGCCAGTTTATCAACGCCCGCAAGACGGAGGAAATCGTGTTTACGCGTGGCACTACGGAGGCCATTAACCTGGTGGCCAGTTCGTTCTGCGAGAGCCAGATGAAGGAGGGCGACGAAGTCATCGTAACGGAGATGGAACACCACTCGAACATCGTCTCATGGCAATTGCAGGCGATGAAACGTGGCATCGTCGTCAAGCACCTGCCCATTACGGACGACGGCCGCCTCAAACTTTCAACTCTCAACTCTCAACTTTCAACTAAAACGAAGTTGGTAAGCATAGCTCACGTCAGCAACGTATTGGGCACGATAAACCCTGTGGAGGAAATCATCAAGACAGCCCACGCACACGGCATCCCCGTCTTAGTCGATGGTGCCCAGAGTGCGCCTCATTTCAAGGTGGACGTGCAGGCGATGGACTGCGACTTCTTTGCCTTCAGCGGTCATAAGATGTACGGCCCGACGGGCATTGGCGTGCTATACGGCAAGGAGGAATGGCTGGAGAAATTGCCTCCCTATCAGGGCGGTGGCGAAATGATTGACAAGGTGACATGGGAACGGACAACCTTCGAACGCCTGCCGTTTAAGTTCGAGGCTGGCACTCCTGACTACGTGGCCACCCACGGACTGGCCAAAGCCATAGAATACATCGACGCCATTGGTTTCGACGCCATCCAGCAACACGAGCAGGAACTCACCCGCTACTGCATGGAACAGAACATCCACCACTTGGACATGGGTACCTTACTCGACCGCTTGGGCATTGCCGTCCGCACAGGTCATCATTGTGCCCAACCGCTGATGGACCGTCTCGGCATCTCCGGCACCGTCCGCGCCTCGTTTGCTCTTTATAACACGAAAGAAGAAATCGACACCCTCGTGGCCGGCATCCGTCGCGTCAGTCAGATGTTTTAAACATAGAATTTTGCATCATTCTCTGAGAAACAGCAGACAATGATTTCCCCTTGATAGCCATTCTGTAAATGCTCATTCAGCACACGTTTGGCAATACGGGCAGCCTCATCTTTGGGGAAGCCATAAACACCCGTACTGATACAAGAGAACGCAATGCTCATAATACCGTTCTCCTTAGCTAGACGCATGGCCGTATCATAGCACGACGCCAACAATTCCCTTTCATGCTGATTGCCTCCATACCATATAGGCCCTACAGTATGAATAACCTTTTTGCAAGGCAAGTTATAGGCATCCGTCATCTTGCTTTGTCCAGTCTGGCAGCCTCCCAGCGTCCTACATTCCTTTAACAAGCCAGGTCCCGCAGCACGATGGATTGCTCCATCCACACCGCCACCGCCCAACAACGACCTGTTGGCCGCATTCACAATGGCATCCACCTTCAACGTAGTGATGTCGCCAACTACAATCTTAATCTCTCCCATAATCGTCAATATTTTCTAATTGCTGTTTCAATCAGTTCCCGTTGTGCCATGAATGAGGTGTAACATGTCTTGACCAATTCCCAATTGTGGGTCAATAGCAGCACACCCAGACATTTCTTGATGGTTGGCCAGAAAGCATTGCGGTTGGTTCGCATGTAGTCACGGATGATATCTTTGTCGGCGACACCGTATGACTTCAGTAGAGCCATACTGACGATACCCGTCCTATCCTTGCCCGCTGTGCAGTGAAAGAGCGTGCACTTTCCCTCTGCCGCATTCTTCCTAAGATGGTTCACCACCAAGTCAAGTTGCCCACGGCTATATTCGTCAGTAACAATCTGCTCATACATGGAAGCAAAGCTGGGTATCATCTGCTTTAGCTTCTCAGGCTGTTTACGAAGACTTCGGATGATAGTCATAGGGTCAGAGCCGGTCTCATGAGTGATGCCGATGGCAGAATCCTTTAGTAGAGAGATTAGCTCGTATTCAACGCCATCTGGCAGCGGGTCAGGGAATTCCTGAGCCTCAATGGGGGTACGCAGGTCTATGACGCAGGCAATGTGATACTCCTGGCACAACTTTTTGCACTCATCAGGAGTAAGCGCGCTGAGTTTGCCGCTACGAAGATAGAGGCCATGAGGAGTCTTGCCCTTACCGTCTTGTAAAGGTATGCCTCCAAGGTCGCGCAGGTTCAATGCATTCCTTCTCATAGAGTCTTTACCGCGACGTTTCGGCTTCAGGATTATTTCTATTTGCTGTACCATAACGGGTGCAAAGGTACGAATAAGCGAATGAAATACCAAACATATTTGAGTATTTCCGAGCGGAAGTGCCTTCGAACGGGAATCACCCCATGATCCCCGAAAAATGGCTGTGGGCGCAAACAGGAATTATTTTCCAGCTTTTAACATTATTTTAGGGGGAGGTGACAAATTTTAACCAATTTCTTCGTATCTTTGCCCCAGTTTTCTATTAAAGTGCGCCAAAGACTAAAAACAAGTATGAAGAAGATTATCCTGATACTCGCGGCCATGCTGACGTTCGCCGCCTGCACCAAGGAGGGTGACGTCATCTATCAGACCGACCCCGCCGATGCACCGTCGGCCAAGCCGTACTGGTCTACGTGCGGCAACATCACTATCACCAACGGCGTGACCAGCGTCACCGCCATCAAGGGTGGTAGTTCTCCCTGCAGCATCGGCAGGGCCAACAGTGGCACGTGCGGCACGGTAACTATCGGCGGCACGGTGTACGCGGATGGCATCAGCACCAGCCCCTACACCTACAAGCCGTAACCTCTGAACGCTCGCGGCGGGGGAACACACATCCCCATCGCCCCACGGCCTTGTCGAATCAAGGCTGTGGGGCGATATTATTGTGGGAAGAGGGAAACGTGTATAAAAATGTGATACTAAAAATTTCATTCATGGAAAAGTTTATAAACACTATACATCTATTCATCATATTGGCTAAATTGCTTATATATAGATAGTTACATAATGAATAGTTGTGTCTAACTATTCATTGACTATTCATTTTTCACGTTTAAAATCGTCCTTTTGCGGCTTGAAAAGTAACTTACTGCCTGAATTATAGTAAGTTACGCAATAACAAAGATTATCGTAACACTTTGTAACTGCTTGCGTAACAAAGTGTCACCGCCTTTGTGACAAAGTGTTTCTGACGTTTTTATAACTACGAAACACCTTTGCGTCATTCAGCGAAAACAGCAGAATTTCGGCTAAAACCACGAAATAATGAATAGTCAAATCACTATTCATTCCCACTATTCATTCTACAATGCATTGATAATAAGTAACTTATCTTAAATAATGAATGGATGAATAGATTGTAGAATTGAGTTTGATATGTTTTACCATCCGAAGCAGTATGTGCAAATTTTGCACATACTTCACATTCATTTAACTCTTCTGAATCAAAGATGTTCCTTAAATGCACAGAAAAACTCAAATAAATTTGGTTTTTCACTCGATTTAATCAACTTTCTCACGCTCAGGAATGAAAATTTATTCTCATTCCCTTCGCTTAATCGAAATTTTGCACTATCTTTGCAGCGATTAAACGCAAGAAGATATGGCAACAACAATGTTAAGGTCGAGACTGGAAAGCAGGTGGAGTAGTCTGAAGTATCTGGACGATGACTCCAAGTTAGATCTCATAACGATGTTGACTCAGTCGCTCTCTGCCAGCGAGTTCTATGGCATCTGGGGAGACGACGGCATGAGCGACGATGAATTTGTAGAAGCGCTCCGGGCAGAGCGTAAGTTCAATCAGGAAATCGTTGAGATATGAAGGCAGACGGCTACGTTCTCGACACGAACATCTGCGCCTTTTACCTGCGCGGAAGATTCAACGTCGACAGATACATAGACAGAGTAGGATGGGATAACTGCTATATCTCGGAGGTTACCGAACTGGAACTGAAATTCGGCGTAGAACTGTTGCTTCAACGAGACGGCATCGACAAGTCGGCTCAACTGAACAGATTTCTCAATGCAATCAAGATATTGCCTATGGCAGATGCCATCGACTTAGCAGCAAAGGAGAAAATTAGACTCAGACTTGCAGGTACGCCTTGCGAAGACAATTTCGACTTGCTGATAGGCTGTACATCTATTGCCTATGATTTTGTATGTGTGACGGACAACACCAAGCATTTTGAGAATTTCAAGGGCATAAAACTGGAGAATTGGATTGTGAGGGACTGACATGAGACTCAGCATATAAGGGTTGCTCCTCAGGAATCACGGGGTCGGTTCTCCTGATCATATTCAGGAGTCTGATATCTCTATGCTTTATTACCTGTCTCATTCGCATTTCATTTAATTTGAAAAAAGAT
>CACYKE010000065.1 GCA_902774925.1 uncultured Prevotellaceae bacterium
CGCCTTTCGGAGTGCTTCGTGGCGATGGTCTATATCACCGATATGATTCTCATCTATGGCATCATTCCCTCACTGCTGTGCTTCAGCGTGAAGGCGGAAATCTACTACGATTTGCTGAGCCTGCTGCTAGCCATTATTCCCATCAAGCAGTTGTCGGGCTATAGCTACTTCAGCACCATCTGGCGACTGGTCGCAGCCTTCATTCCTTTTGTCATCATAAGTCTTTTGCTGGCTTTTGCCGCAATTGTCATTATAGCTTTCAGTATCGACTTAAAATAACGCATATGAAACAAATCAGACTATTATGGATGCTCGCCGCCATCCTCACCTGCGGCATCATGTTCACCTCTTGTAGCAAAGACGACGATAACAACGCGGAACAGCAAGCAGAAAAAGAATTCCAGGAAGAACTGGATCAGGCTATGGCGTGGGCGCAAGTCTATGGCCCAACGACGCAGCTGCTTGCCGAAGAGGTGGCTGCACGCCACAACGGAAAGACCACGCCTCTGAACTACAAGACGCGTGAGAGTACCGAGCGCAAATGCCGTACCGATAATAGCCGTCCCTTCGAACTGAAGGATCTGGCGCGCACCACCGTTCTCTGCGAGTATGACTCGTTACTCATCGTCATCGACGACGTGAAAACGACGGCCACCGAGCAAAATATCTTCGGCCGTTACAAGCACCAGACCAGCGACCGCGGCTATTGGGGCGACCTCTTCAATCTGAAGTTCGAATACCTGTATACCGAGATACAGGTCAAGAGCTATCGTAATTTCTATGCGGCAAATCCCGAGGACGTCTGCCGTCCCGTACTGGGCGACTCGCTCTACAACGTCATCCATACAGAAAGTGGGGTTGAGCCCGGACTCTCACATTACTATTATGAAATCATCCGCGCAGACACCACCAGCGAAGCCACGCGCGAATATTATAAAAAGTTGTGCATAGAATACAGTAGTCACTTCGACCCCGACCCCACCGTCACCAATGCGCCGACATATCAATGAAACCAATAAAGTACATCATACTAGTTATTGGCATTACCTTCTGCGGCCAAACGATGGCACAGGGGGGCTTGGTTTCTTTCCTCAAGAAGGTGGGCACCAAGCTTGACTCCATGGCTGTCAAGGGTGTCGACCGAAACTACATCGATGCTCCGGAGAAACCTTGGCAGGTCATCCTGAGAGGCAATGTGAACCAGACCATTGTGAGTATGCATACGCAGGGAACCATAGCCGGTCAGGAATATAGTGCCCGACCGCACCTGAAGACGACGCCCTCGCAGTATCTGGGTCTGTGGGTAGGCTATCGGGGCTATGGCCTGGGCTATACGGTGAATGTCGGTGGTGATAAGGGTAGCAATCTGACGTTCGGTGCTACGGGCGGCTCCTATGGCATCAATGTGCGCATCCGCTCGTTCGAGAACAGCAGCCCGGACTTCAATCTGAACAGCGAGCTTCTGACAGAGGCTGAAATGGAAGCATGGAACGACATAGAGATGACAGACCCCATCAGTGTGGAAACGGTCATTGCCGACGGATACTATATGTTCAACGGCAAGCGCTTCTCCTATTCCGCAGCCTACGACCAGTCGGCCATTCAGAAGCGCTCGGCGGGTTCAATCATGGCCGGATTCATGTACAACTATACGAGTATCGACTATGCCTCCGACTCCAATGGCGACCTGGTATATCTGATGGACGGACTGGGCAAGGTAAAGCTTTGGCAAGGCAGTGTTGGCGTTGGCTATGCCTACAACTGGGTTCCCACGCGCGGACTGCTTGTCAACGTCATGTTCATGCCCATGCTGACCTTCATCAACAAGCTCAAGGCCTACGGCTATGCCACCAACATGGAGGAGCTGATGGAAGACCCCACCTTCTGGGACAAGGATATTACCTTCGATGAATGGGATGAATGGTACTATAAGAATATACGTATACAACACGTGGGCGACAAGACATTCAACAGCGGACTGAGCATCGGTTTCGATGCACGCATGTCGCTGACTTACAGTTTTGACCGCTTCTACCTCAATGCCTACGGCCAGTTCAACAATATCCGCTATCATCACGACAGCACCTCCGGATATCTGAACGACTGGTTCATCAACACTTCATTGGGCTTTAGATTCTAACGAAAAATATGACTACGGACTGGTACCTGTCACACTTATTCAATACCGTGCCCAGAAATGGCTCGACGAACTGACGGCGGAGGAATTCTCAAAATACTACTGCAAAAAGCAGGGAACGACCTACGTCTATTATCGTTACGGCTGGTAGTAATAAAAGGTGAATTTTCCGATTAAGCGAGAGCCATGAGAACTGTTCTCAAATGGCCGAGCGTTAGGAAAGTCGATGCGAAGCATCAAAAGCAAAAAATCCTCCGCCACCCGCCCTAACTGCCTGACAGACAGTGGAATGATGGCGGAGGATTTTTGCTTCAATTCTTCTTTTTTTCAATTCTTCATGCCGCAAGAACCCAGTAGCCGTCAGTATCATGATGCCCCACGCGCCTCAAGCCAAGTCGCGTCATTAACGCGTCCTCACCCTCCTTTTCTGGCCGGACTTAAGCACCGATTAAGTCCCTGCTGTTTAATCTGCCACTTAAGACCTAAGACTCTGCCACTATAGTAGCAGTATCTTGCCACTTTAGTTCTAGTACTCTAGCACTTAAGTGGCAGATTCATTAAGTCCGGCCTCATCGCCGTTGTGCCCCTTCCTCATTACCGTTTAGCCCCTTCCTCACGAAAAATCCTCCGCAGCAAAAAAAATCCTCCGCCATCATCTATCTGTAAATCATCGGCTTAACCCGCCTGGCGGAGAATTCTGCAAGAAATTATTTCCTAGTTTGACTAGGGACTGGTACCTGCATACATTGCCCTCCTTCGAAAAGGGCGGTGAGGGTGTCCGTTATGGCGTGGATGCACGATTTGGCCGAGTAATCGCAGGTCTCGACTTTCAAAATTAGCAAAAATCGTTTCAAAATTTGCAAAATCTGCAATTTCAGGTATTTTGTGATAAATTGTGTAAAAAAGTAGAGATTGTCGGAGATTTTTCGTATCTTCGCAGCATGATATGCGAAATTATTACTAATTATGGTACAGGATTTATACATTTTGATGATAACAGCAGCTGTAGTCAGCATCGTGTTTAAGTTGCTGAAGCAGCCAGTGGTGCTGGGGTATATCGTTGCAGGTGTCTTGGTAGGCCCGCATCTGTTTGGCGAGACCTTGGTGAATGAAGCCAATGTGAAGGCATGGGGCGACATCGGCGTTCTGTTTGTATTGTTCTGCATCGGTCTGGAGTTCCGCCTGAAGAACCTTATCAGCAGCGGCAAGGTGGCGGCAATAGGTGCGCTGACCATCATCGGCGGTATGATGCTCTTTGGCTATGCCGTGGGAAAGGATGCTGACTTTGACATGGTCAACTCGCTGTTTCTGGCGGGCATGCTTTGTATGTCGAGCACCACTATCGTGATGAAGGCCATTGACGAGGCGGGGTTGAGCAAGGAGCGTTTCGTCAAGGGAGCGACCAGCATACTTATCGTGGAAGATGTGGTGGCTGTAGTGCTGATGGTATTACTCTCCAGTATTGCCATCCGCCATCAGTTCGAGGGTGCCGAACTGGCCAGCAAGGTCGTCGATCTGGTCATTACGCTCGCGGCATGGTTCATCTGCGGAATACTGATTATCCCGACACTGATACGCATATTGAAAAAACATTTGAATGACGAGACGCTGATCATCCTCGCCCTGGGTCTGTGTCTGGGTATGGTGCTGACGGCTGAGGAAGCAGGGTTCAGCAGTGCTCTCGGTGCTTTCGTGATGGGTTCTATCCTTGCCGAGACCATGGAGTCGCACCGTATCGAGAAACTGATGACACCGCTGAAGAATGTCTTTGCGGCTATCTTCTTCATCTCTGTGGGTATGCTCATCAATCCGGCTTCATTGGCGGAATATTGGATCAGCATCGTCTGGGTCAGCGGGGTCATCATCGTCGGAATGATTCTCTTCGGCACCTTGGGTTGCTGGTGGGGCGGTCAGACGATGCGCGACTCGATGCTGACCAGCTTCTCGTTCGTCCAGATTGGCGAGTTCTCGTTCATCATCGCGTCACTGGGTACCAGCTTGGGAGTGCTCAATCCTATCATCTATCCTATCATCGTGGCATCCAGTGTGGTGACCACCTTCCTCACGCCGTATATTATGAAAGCTGCCGGGCCATGCTATACGTTCCTATATAATCACGCTCCAGAGGGCTTGCGTGCCAAGATTGACCAGCGCGAGCAGCAAGTGGCAGAAGCAGAGGCGGCTAAGCCATCTGGCGGCAAGAGCTCATTAGCAGACAGGGCACGCCATACCGTCAGGAAAACCTTTATCACGAAGCATCTTGTCAATCTGTTTATCAAGAACATGAGTGCTCATGATGAAGAACAACCTGTTTCTTAACAAATAACGCCATAGCATTATGTACGATCAGATTCGGGAAGATACGCTGTATATCATACTTTATTCCATCGTGACAGCGATGAACGCAATGGCAAGCATTTATCTGCTGTTTCGGCGGGGCAACGCTTTTGCTGCCGACATCACGCCGCCAGTGCGACTGCGCCGGTGGACAGCAGCGTTCTTCGCCGTCTTGGCCATAGGTCATTTGTGGTACATACCGGCTATGATGTTCGATTCGCGCGAAGCTGCCATGGTGAGCATGCTCATAGGCGCATTGCTCGACTGTATATTGACAATCCCCCTGGCTCTCGGCGTCATGCTCTGCATGCTGCAGGACCGGCGCCGGCCGCTGTGGCCCATCGGCGTGATGGTGGCGCCGCTCGCGGTGGGAATGATTGTGTGCATTATCACCCGTAGCGATGCCCTTTTGCCTTGGGTGCGCGGCTATTTCCTGCTGACGTTTATAGGCTTCACGGTATATCTGGTGGGCGCCGTGCGGCAGTACGGACGCTGGCTGCGCGACAACTACGCTGATTTGGAGCACAAGGAAGTATGGCAGAGTTTCCTGGTGCTGGCCTTCATGATGATCATGTTCGGCTATTACGTGGCGGGATACGGGGGCATGTTCTACGAGTACATCATCCAGGTGTTCGGTCTCTTCCTGGTATTCTATCTGCTATGGCGCGTAGAGACACTGAGCGACCTGAGCATTCCCCTGGCGCAAGACCAGCCTGAAACAGAGCCTGCCACAATAGAGGCAGAAGATGTGAAAAACAATGGACTTTCGCAGACTAACATCAACAATGTTGAAACATTGCTACAGCAGCATTGCATAGATACGCAACTCTATTTACAGCATGACCTAACCCTCCCCCAGCTTGCTCAGATTATCGGAACCAACCGTTTCTATCTCAGCCAGTATTTCTCCAGTCAGGACACCAATTACAATGCTTATATCAACGACCTGCGCATCCGGCATTTCGTCAGTCTCTATCGTGAGGCTATCGCTGCCAAACGCTCTGCCACCGCCCAACAGCTGGCCAATGAGTGCGGTTACCGCAGCTACAGCACCTTCACCCTTGCCTTTAAGCAGCGCATGGGACAGTCCGTGACGGCGTGGATGCGTGATTCGGGCGAGTAATTAATGGAAACCTAAATACTTCAAATCAATAAAGCAATGAAAACTAAAACAATGAAGACAATCCAATTGTGGATGTTGGCCCTCGTCCTGATGATCAGCAGCTCGTCGGCCCTGACATCGTGTAGCAAAGACGACACTTTAGTTCCTCCATCACCGGCGCAGCCTGTCATCCTTAAAGGCGAAGCTGCCGTGGCGTGGACAAGGGATCATCTGGACTCGCTGGTGAACGTATATATGGCCAGTTGCGGCAATCTGCTGGACCCTGACATGACGAGAGACCTGCTGAGTTGCATCGGCTATACGCGCCTGAACGTGTTCGACTACAGGGAGGCCGGCTGGCTGATAGACAGCGTAGTGCTTGTTCGACTGATGGATCGAGCCGTCGAGAGAAATAATAAAACCATCCTCTTCACGATGGGTATGTACGGCTGCGGTAAGACGACCAGTATTAACAACAATCCCGAACTGAAGAAGTTGGTCGAAGAGGCTGGTGTGGTTTCCGAAGGTGCTTACAACAACGTGAAATACTTCGACGGGGTGGTGGAGGATATGGACAAGAAGGGATTTGAGTCGTCCCTGATTTATGTCTATAACGATGCTGAGACGGGCTATACCAACTGCATGGAACGACTAATCAGTTCGAACCGTGCCGTGACTTGTGAGGCCTATATCTCGGTATTCCCGCAGTTCCAAGGCAGGGTGGAATACATCGAAGAGCATCATCCCGATATGCCGTTCTATTGTATTGACAACAACCACAACAACGGTGGCAAGCGCGTGAGCACCGAAGAAGCCAAGCAGTGGGATTACACGATGACTGAAGACTTGCAGCAGAAGATTTATGCCATCAAACAGTCTTATATCGACTCCGGCAAGCTGACCCCTGAGCAGATTGCGGCTTTACAGTAATGTTAAATACGAGCCCAGTTTTTACAATGATTCCAGAAGGATTTGTATTTCGACAGCTGCCAACATTACAGCAAACAATATGGCTAAGGCTGCCAGATAGGAAAGAATCACGTAAAGACTGGTTCTCCACCACTTGAAGCCAGACTGTTGCTTCAGTGGTATGATGCATAAGAGATAGGCTACATCGGAAACATTGTCTTTATAGACACCAAAGAACGTGAGTACAATCTCATATATTTCCTGCATTCCCCAGGTATATACCAGCGCTATGAGCAGTCCTGAATAGCGCAGGTCGGGGATGTCGGGACTCTTCCGGAAGAAAAGATATAGAGGAAGTGAAAATATAAACAGCAGTGACAGCCAGAAGAACGCGGGGCTGTTTTCCCTAAACCCACGAAACTTGACAATGACCAAATCAGCTTTCTTGTCCCATTGTTCCATTTTAGTTGTCTCTTTCTTTTTGCTCTTCTCCGTATGAGCGTTATCAATATTAACCGTTTTCTCGTGATAGCTTGCAAGATAGTTCTCGCCTTTCAGATTGACAACAGCAGCAAGGCGTTCTTGAACGAGTAGCGACCTATCTTGGATGACTGCCCACAACGGGGACAGTAATTTCCCTGAAACTCCTCACCACAAGTCCCACAGCAACGATGCTCTACCGACTTCTGTGCTACCTGATAGGGGCGCTGCTGCCACTCACAAAACGCCTTCCACTTTTCAACAAGATTACCCATAAATCAACTAATAGTACTTTCAGATTGCAAAAATACGAAAAAAAACTCAGAAAAGTCAGATATCGTGCGAAAAACCAAATATTATGCGTATATTTGCAGGCGAAATAGTAAATTCGAGTAAAAATCATGGCAAGACTAAGGATTGCACAGGCCGTCGTCGCATTGTTGACCACAGTGGCGGCAGTAGGACAGGACGGTCCCACGATGGGCTGGAGTTCGTGGAACACTTTCGGCGTGAACATCAGTGAGAGTATTATCAAAGGGCAGGCCGATGCGATGGTCAGCAAAGGGCTGAAAGACGTGGGCTTCGACCATATCAACATCGACGACGGATATTTCGGTGGTCGCGATAAGGATGACGGTCATCTGCTCATCCATGCTACCCGTTTCCCCAACGGACTGAAACCCGTGGCCGACTATATCCATGAGAAGGGACTGAAGGCTGGCATCTACAGCGATGCCGGAAGAAATACTTGCGGTTCGATGTTCAACGGCGACGTCACGGGTAAGGGCGTGGGCTTCTATGGTCACGACCAGCAGGATGCCGATTTCTTCTTCAAAGACTGCGGTTTCGACTTCATCAAGGTGGACTTCTGTGGCGGTTCCTATTATCATAACGAGGACCACTTGGTGCTCGACGAGCGGGAACGCTATACGGCCATTGCCGAGGCCATCAAGAATACGGGTCGTACTGATGTGCGCATGAATGCCTGTCGCTGGGCTTATCCCGGCACGTGGATTGACGGTGCCGCCTTCTCGTGGCGAACCACAGGCGACATCAACAGCAGTTGGGAGTCGGTGAAGGGAATCATTGCCGAGAACCTCTACCTCTCCGCCTACTGCAGCAAGGGCCACTACAACGATATGGACATGCTGGAGGTGGGGCGTTCGTTGACATCGGAGGAGGACAAGACGCACTTCGGCATGTGGTGTATCATGAACTCGCCACTGCTCATCGGTTGTGACCTGAGGAATATCAAGAGTGAAACACTTACTCTCTTGAAGAAAAAGGAACTCATTGCCCTGAACCAAGACCCGTTGTGTCAGCAGGCCTATGTGGCAGGACTTGTCAATGGTTGCTACCTATTGGTAAAGGACCTGGAAGAGTTGAACGGCACGAAGCGTGCCTTTGCCGTGTATAATCCTAATGATGCGCAGAAAACCGTGCAGGTCAATTTGTATGATCTGGACATGGGTGGTCTGGTGAATATGTATGACGCATTCACCCCTCGGAATAAAAAGGAGGCGACCGGCACCTTTGAAGTGAGTGTCCCTGCCCACGGTGTACGCATCTACGTGGCTGAGGCCGAGACGCGACTGGAGCGCACCCGCTATGAAGCCGAGACGGGTTACATCAGCGTCTATCAGGAAATCAAGAACAACCAAGCCGAGAAGACGGGCATCTACGAGACTGCCGACTATTGTTCCTGCGGTTACAAGGCCGGTTGGTTAGGACAGAGCGAGGCGAATGCTCTGGAGTGGCGCAATGTCTATAGCAAAGAAGGTGGCGAATACAATCTAACCATCGGCTTTATCTGTGGTGAGAGTCGTAACATCACCGTCAGCGTGAATGGCGAGAAGGCGAAAACGCTCTCTTGTAACAGTGGTGGCTGGCAGAAGGTAGGTACGAAGACGCTTACTATCCAGTTGCAGCCGGGCCAGAACACTATCCGCCTGTCGAACGCCACCAACTGGATGCCCGATATAGACTACATCAACGTCGTTTCCACCAATCCCTCTGGCATCGATCCAATTCATAATTCACAATTCATAATTCATAATGAGGATGACGCGGTGTACGACCTGTCTGGCCGCAAGGTAACAACGCCACGCAAGGGCATTAATATCATCAATGGCCGCAAAGTTTTGAAATAACAAAAAAATGTTAAAACAGAGCCCCCGCTTTCAACATGGCGGGGGCTTTTGCGTTTATAGGGTGTATGACAACCACAGAGTACGAAGAGATAGTGCAGCGGATGCGCCCTAGGTTAGTGAAGCTGGGGGGCACGTTCTTCCGAGACGACGAACAGGCTGCCGATGCAGTTCAGGAGGCACTACTCCGTCTCTGGTTGCTGCGCGAAAGGGTGAACGACGAGGATTATGCCGAGGCACTGCTCATCCGAATGACGAAGAACGTCTGTGTAAGTGAATGGCGACGACGCCAGAAACACGGCATGATGAGCATAGAAGAAAGCAGCAGGATATTGTCGGACGAAGGACTGCCAATGGCTGACGACGACAACCTACGACTCCTGCAAGAGGCCATCCGCACACTCTCGCCCCAGGAACAGCAACTCTTTCGGATGCGTCAGGAAATGGGAATGGACATACCGCAAATCGCTGCTGTCACAGGGCTGCTGCCTCGCTCGGTCAGTCACGTGGTAAGCGTAGCGCGAAGTAAAATAGTAGAACAACTCAAACGAAAAGGTATCCTATGAACGAAGATATGGAAAAGAAACTGGACCAGTTGCTGGCCGAAATGCCCAAGCGCGAATACGACTTGGACGCCTGGCTCGCGGAGGACGAAACGGCGAAGTTCGACCGCATCGTCAGCGAACAGCGTGTTCCCAGCGCAAAAACAGCTGAAAGCAAGCAACGCCCGCTTTGGCGCTGGGTGGCCGCAGCAGCCTGTTTCTTATTAATAATAGGTGTAGGCTTGCACTATCAATTTGAGAAGCCAGTAGTAACAAGCGACGTTACCTTAGGTAACACGGCACGTTATCAAAAGCAACAGGCTCCGTTACCTAAGGTAACGTCAGAGCCCACTCCCGAGCCTACTCCAAAGCCCTCGACGCCTCAGACGGATTCCGGGAATACTGTTGCAGCTCCAGTCCGTACGCCACGGACTGAGAGTCCGCTCCCTACGGAAAAAGATTCCGCTCCCTACGGAAAAATATCCGCCTCCCAAGACCCGAACATCCACTACGCCACCTTATCGCTGACGGAAGACTCAGTGCCCTATCAGGATCCTGCCCGCGTGGATGACTTCATTGCCAAGCTGGCAGAATATCACAAGGTGAAGCAGGGCGAACTGACGTGTTCGCAGCCCATAGACAGTAGCGTGGTGTCCAGCGTTTACGTATTCCCAGACAAACAGGAAATTGACGTCTTCGGACGATTGTTGCAGGTAGCCTGCAGTTATTCAGACGCAACGCCCGGCTACCACCTGTACTTTTCTCATCAGCAGCTTTTCTTTGAACTGCAGGACACACGTAAGCAATTGCAGTACCGCTGGATAGCAGAGCGCGTTAATGGCAAGATACTGCTCTATAGCACCAATGCACCTGTAGGCGCAAATACTTCCTCCACATGCTATCTGGAATATCGTGACGAACTGATGCATACAAAAAGTAATAACACTAAAACGAAAGAAATATGAAAAGGATGATGATTTTCGGCCTCGTGGCACTGGCTTGTCTGGCCGTGCAGGCGCAGAAGAAACCGACGGCCGCTACCAACCGTCAGGATGTAAAAGTACTGGCAAAATGTGATGGTATTTATATGGCGGGCGTCCCAGAGCCAACGGTGGACAAGAAGACCAAGAAGAAGACCGTCGTGTGGCGTGACACGGAGAATAACTCGTGGCACGAGGATATGGGCTTTGTTGGCAATGTTCCTACTGTTGATAATATAGAGGAGATCTTTCCGAGTCTTGCCAATGTGCCCAAAGACAGGCCATACAGTCCCGTCGTGTGGCAACTGACTGAAGAGAATGAAGAGACTGTGCTGCATTGCTACTTCCGTATGCCGGCTGACATTGTGACAAACTTCTGGCTATGTAGTGACGAGTGCGTTATCCTCGACAAGACGACAGGAACCATCTATCGCTGTCGTCGAACGGTGCCCGACTGTTATGGCAAGGTGTTCAGTTTCAAGAGTAAGGAAGGGACGACGCTCGATTTCCAGATAGTCTTCCCCAAACTGGACAAGTCTGTCGAAAACATTGCCATCTATGGCGTCCCCAACTGGTATATGCGAGGCATGGATGTAAACCTTCTGAGTCAGTCTGGTCATTTTTGGGAGGACTATTGCGGTGTTGAGTCATACGATACCATTCCACGATTCCATGAGCCCCACCTCGTTGCCGAGGCGAAGGACTACAACAAGGATAACCACAAGACATGGGCTGTCTACAACGACGCACACCTCATCAAACCCATTAAGGACGGCACCTTCGCTCTATGGCTAACACCTGAAGCGACCTATTTGGCTGAAGCATGTGAAATGAACTGGATGCGTGAATACTTCGGTCGCGGTGGTGATGAAATGCTCATCGACCAGTCAGGCCATCGGTACAAGTGTAAGGGTGTGCTTGACTATCCTAACGACCTGTTATTCTGGAACGAAGGCATCACGGGCGACCATTTCGCCGTTGTCCACATCTTCGAGCCGTTGCCCTTGGAGGTTGAAAACGTCACGCTCATCGTTCCCGAAGGCGAACCTTTCGCCATGTGGGGTGCCAACTGGAGCGGAAAAGTGCAACCACTCAGCATCAAGGAACTCCGCCAGAACCAGCGCCTCTTCGACTATCATCCACGCGTTGTGGTGGAATAAAGGAAAAAGGAAAGATTTTGATTCAGGATATGAGAAAACTATTATCAACCATTCTCTTCACCCTTGTCCTGCTGCCGGGTTCCGCAAAGGTCCAGCAGCAGGACTCGGTGAGTGTAAAGCAGGACTCTGTGAATATAAAGAACACGAAGAAAGAAAAGAAGATTTACCTGTACGGCTACTTGTCGGACTCATTTACCCGCTCGCATATCCCCGACGTAAAGGTAGTGCTGCTCAAGCCCGACTCGACATTTGCCGATTCCGCACAGGTATTCAAAGACAGCTGGCAGGGTTTTACGTCAACGGGCTGGAGCATTGAGGTGCCCGCCAAACCCGCAAAATATATCATCAAAGCCACACACCCCGACTACGAGACTACCTATAAGAACTATGAAATCAAGCATATTGCCCGCAATCGCGGTTTCGAAGTACCTGCCATCCGCATGAAACGCACCCAGCGCGTCTACGACAAGGACGGCGGCGAACTGGACGAAGTGGTGATTAAGGCCACAAAAGTAAAAATGGTGTACAAGGGCGACACCATTGTTTTCAATGCCGATGCCTTCAACATTCCTGAGGGCTCCATGCTCGACGGACTCATCAAGCAGTTGCCTGGTGTAGAGCTGAAGGAGAATGGAGAGATATACGTCAACGGCAAGAAGGTGGAGAATCTGACGCTGAACGGTGCCGACTTCTTCAAGGGAAAGAACAAGATGATGCTCGAAAACCTACCATACTATACGGTGAAGAACGTCCAAGTGTTCAACAAGCGCACACCCAAAAGCGAATTTCTGGGCCGCGACGAAGAAGAAAAGGAATTCACAATGGACGTGCAACTGAAAAAGGAATATACCGTGGGCGGATCGGCACAGCTGGAGGCGGGCTATGGCACCGACAAGCGATATAAGACGAAAGGTTTCGGCATGCGATTCACAGACCGCACCCGTGCCGTGCTGTTCGGTGGTATGAACAATCTGAACGAATACATCGACTACGACCGCGAGGGTAATGAACGGGACCGCACGCAGGCCTCGGGAGACCGCGACGTGAAGAGCATCGGCGGCCTGTGGTCGTGGCATGCCCCCGAAGAACGCGTCACCGAAGATGTAGAATTCAAACTGCAATGGCAGGACATACATTCCGAAAACAAGAGTGAGAGCGAGAACTATCTGGCGGGAGCCAGCACCTTCAGCAAGTCGGAATCGATGAGCAATAACCGCCCCTTCGACCTGAACTTCCGCAATACGTTCTATATCCGCAAACCCATTTACGTCTACTCATGGTTCAACATGGACTATAGCCACAGCGACAGCAACGGCAACAACTGGTCGCTGACTGCCAACGACCAGTTTCTCAAAGACAGCGTGAACCACACCGTGAGCCGCAATCAGAACAAGTCGAACCGCTTGAACATGAACATGACCAACCTTATCGACGTGAAACTGCCCTGGGGCGACCAGCTGGAGTTCCAGATGAGCGGCTATCTAGGCCGTCAGTGGGATAACGAGAACTTCTCGCAGAACCGCTATACCTTATTTAATACAGGCACCGTCGACCAGCGTAACCAATATGGCAACGGTCCGTCGACGAACTACAACATCAGCGGTCAGTTCGACTACCGCCTGCAACTGACGGAACACTTCTCCCTCAGTCCGAGGGTGGGTGCAACCTACCAATACAGCGACAACAGCAACAATAACTACCGACTGGACTGGCTGGGTCCCAACTGGGCGGTGAATGGACCGCACGACATGGGTATGCTACCCGTAACGGCCGACTCGCTGGCCATGGCCTTCGACGCCCCTAACTCGTCGGAACAGGGTGAGCGTATCAACACCTACAACGTCGGCGGCACCTTCGGTTATAGCAAGTCGAAGGAGAACGAGGGTTACCAGTATCTCCACCTCATGATTGACCGCAATTTCCGTCGCAAGCACATGAGTTACAACAGCGACGTGCTGAACACCACTATGAACCGCAACTACAACGACTGGAAGATTTATGGGCAATACTACACCAGCTTCGACAAATATCGTAAGACGTTCATGATCTACGCCCAGAACAGCATTACGACACCCAGCATTGGCCAGCTCGTCGACATCACCACGACCAGCAATCCGTTGTATATCCGCAAGGGAAACCCCGACCTGAAGCCGCAGACCTACTGGTGGTTCAACACGCGCTATTCCGCCCGAAAGGACAGCATCGACCAGAACTTCGCCGTCTCGTTGAACGCGAACCTGTCGCACAACGCCATCACCGCCGCCTACACCTACAACCCGGTGACGGGCGTTCGCACCACCTGGTCGGAGAACGTCAACGGCAACTGGAATATGAACAGCTATGTGGAATTCAGCCGCGCCTTGGACAAGAAGAAATTCTGGCACTTCAGCAACAGTCTCAATGTCAGCTACGGACAAACCACGGATATGGCATCCGTCACAGGATATACGGAGCCCCAGCGCAACCTCGTCAGCACCACCCGTCTTTCCTGTGCCCCCAACCTACGTTTCCAGAAAGAGAAACTCAGCTTCACGCTGAAGGGCGACATGGCCTGGCAGCATGTTCATCGTAATATCGAGGTTACTGAATTACCCACCGACGTCTACGACTTCTCCTACGGCATCAACGCCAACTACAAATTGCCTTGGAACTTCACCATCGACACCGATTTGCAGATGCACTCGCATCGCGGCTATGCTGATGCCGACATGAACGACAATCGTCTCTATTGGGACGCCACACTCACCAAGTCGTGGCATCAAGGCCGCTGGGTGGCCAAACTGAAGGGCTATGACCTGCTCGGTCAGGTGTCGCAATGGCAATACTACGTCAATGCACAGGGCCGCACGGAATATTGGACCAACAACATGCGTCGTTACGTTCTCCTCTCCCTGTCCTACCGATTCAGCGTGACACCAAAAAAGAAATAAATAGCATTTTGTTTGGTGGTTTCAGGAATTATTCGTACCTTTGCAACGAATAATATTTGATGTATAAATCTACATTATCGGTAATTACGCATAATATATGACGCAGAAGAGGTATGTGTTTGACCCTTATCCGCTACAAGTGACCATGCAGCGGTTGGCAGAGAACCTGAAGGCGCGGCGTCTGGAGAAGAAACTCTCGACAAAGAGCCTTGCGGAGATGAGCGGTGTGCCGGCATCGTCCATTCAGCGCTTTGAACTGAAACACTCCATTTCCTTAGAGTCGTATGTGAAACTGGCAAAGGCCTTAGGCTACTCAGAGGAAATCATGCAACTATTGGCAGAGCCGAAATACGATACGATGGAGGAACTGCTGGAAATCAATAAGAACCGAACTAGAAAGCGTGGCGTATGATACAGAAAGTACAGGCTGTCAACGTGATGTATCACGGACGGAAGGTAGGAACGCTGTCTATGGGTAACAGGTCGAATTGTCAGTTTGAATATGACAAGGACTGGCTTACGAACGGATTTTCACTCTCCCCATTGAAACTGCCTCTAAAAGCAGGGCTGTTCACTGCCGACTATCAGCCGTTCAATGGCAACTTCGGCGTGTTTGAGGACAGTCTGCCTGGGGGCTATGGAGAGTATTTGTTGCGTAAGGTTTTGAAGGGCTTGGGAGTTGACCCTCAAACGCTTAACCCTGTTCAATGGCTGAGCATCGTTGGCAGTTCCGGAATGGGAGCGCTTTGCTATGTGCCTGAAACAACGCTACAGCATGAAGACGCTTTGCTTTCGCTTGACGAGATGCAGAAGATGGCCCTCAATGTACTTTCAGAAAAGAGCAACGAACATGCCGACGCTCTGTATTTCAAAAGTGGCAACTCTGGAGGCGTACGCCCGAAAGCTATTATTACGGATGCTGACGGACACTGGCTGGTAAAGTTTCGCCATACCTACGACCCAAAGGATATGGGAGCGATAGAGTATGAATATAATAAGGTGGCGCGTCAGTGCGGCATTGATGTGCCAGAATTCAAACTAATGGAAGGAAGGTATTTTGCCGTTAAGCGCTTTGATATTGAAAATGGCGAGCGCCTGCATGTGGCTACGGCCAGTGCCTTGTTGAACGAGCCCATCTCACCGCCCAAAATGGATTACCACAGTTTGCTTCAGTTGACAGGATACCTAACTCAGTCGCCTGAGGCCGTAGAACAGCAGTTCCGTCGAATGGCGTTCAATGTATATGCACATAATATGGACGACCACGCCCGTAATTTCAGCTTTATCTGTCGTGAAGGCAAGTGGTCTCTTGCTCCGGCTTACGACCTGACGAACGATTGTACCTTAGGCGAACATGCATCAACCATCAACTACAAAGGACTTCCTTCAGATGAGGATCTGATAACCGTTGGCATGAACATCCACATGTCTCGTGAACGCTGTCAGCAGATTATGGAGGAGGTCAGAGAAGGAACAAAGGTATTAACAAATAAAAGAAAATGAGTAAATTTTGGGAACCGTTACGAGAGGAATATAAATGGAATCCTCATGGTATATTGAACTTGATAGGTTCGATTGGCATTATCCCCGCAATCTTCGTAGGGCGGTATGTGGACAGCTTCTTAGGTTGTCTAGGATTTATCCTTCTATGGTATGCCATCGTCTGCCTGACCTTCCTTACTTTTCGTTATTTCAAAAACAAATAGCATTCAATGATTAACAAAATATCAAAGTAAATGATGAACAAGAAACTATTATCAATCATCCTAATGGCCGTGCTCTTAGCACCTGTTAGCCTGGAAGCAAAAAAGAAAGAAAAGAAGGCCGAGGTGCCCCAGTTGCTTAACTATCCCAGTGCAGCACTTGACGAATACCGTTTGCATGGTGGCAATGTGGTCGTACAAGGGCACATTGTTTTTCCAGAAGAAGCGAAAGGCGAGAAGATGCCTCAGGAAGTTCTCAATCAGTTGAATGGCCGCTTTACTATCATCATGCGTGACTATATCGTCCGCAAGGAGAAGACCTCGGTCATCGAGTTTAAGGATGACGGCACGTTCTCCATGAACGTCTATGTGCCTTACCCCATGCAGGTGCTCATCTACCCCATGGGAACGGCGTATGCTTGTCCTGGCGATACCATCAACGTCACCATTGACCCAACAAAACGTACTAAAGAGGAGGGTATAAAGTTTGATGGCACTGGCCTTGGTGGTGAGGTCACCAGGCTGTGGAAACAGATAGATGAAAAGTACTGCAAGTTCGACTGGTCGCAGGTGGCACAATTGGACGAACTGGTGCGACAGATGAACAACGGACTGCCCGAATTGGCAGGTTGTTCCCTTTTGGCTTCCGACATCCTACGCACCCACATCGTTGCTGAACGCTTGCAGCAAATCAACGACTACTATATGCGTGGGGAAAACCTACTGCGTAATGATAGCACGATAGACCGCGAAGCCTATTGGCAACAGTTCTTCAGTTTTGTGGGGCCACGTGCTAAATACCTGACAGACAATCTGCTGCTGATGATTGCTGGCGACGAATTTTTCTTCAACAGGATAGAATTCCAGCAGTTCCGCCCGTTGCAAAGGAGAGTGATGGTTTTCATGCCCTTCGATTATGATCCTAAGACAGCTGAGATGATAGCGCAGGAAAAGCAGGTTTATTCCCGCGAATTTAATAGGAGTGCGATGAACGAGTTGCACGACAAGCTACACATCAGTCCTACTGATTTCAGCGCCCAGGTGTGCAAGTTGCGTGACTTCTTCAGCACGATAAAATGGCACAAGGACGAACATGATACTATTGCCGACGACTTTGCCGCCACGATGACCGTCATTACTCATCCCGAACTGATACGCCGTGCCGTACTCGCTTATCGCGACTTCATCAAGGAGAACGAGATAAAGGTAGTTGAAGACAAACCATTGACCAAAGGCGATAGCATTTTCCAGCGCATCATCGAACCCTACAAAGGCAACGTGCTCTACATTGATTTCTGGGAAATGTCGTGTGGCCCTTGCCGAGCTGGCATGCTCAGTATGCGCGATGAAGTAGAGGCCAACAAGGATAAGCCCGTGAAGTATCTCTACGTCACTGACGATACACCCGAGCATTGCAAATCATTCCTGGAGCCCAACAACATCAAGGGCGAGCATATCCACATCACCCGCGCAGAATGGGGCTATCTGCAGGAGAAGTTCCAGTTCA
>CACYKE010000066.1 GCA_902774925.1 uncultured Prevotellaceae bacterium
GATTGACGCTGCCATCAAGGGTGCCAAGCTGGCATGGGCAAGCGCCGAGGACGAGAAGAAGGAGCAGGAGAACGGTGGCGAGAACACCACGACTGATCCTGACGAGGGCGGCGGCAACGGCGGCTCCCAGCAGGGGGATGACGATTTGGAAGGCTGACGTTAAGCGAGAGCAGAGCCAAAATCGCTTTTGAGCTCTGCCGAGCGTAGTCAGGCTCGACGCGGAAGCGTCAAGGGCTAACCCTCGGTTAATGGTGAAGGGTTCACGGTTTCATGGTTACGAGCCGTAGCCGTGGACCCTTTTCAAACACGACAACGAGATTTTTTAGGCGATATGAACGAAAAGAAAAGATATGTCATAGGCAACTGCGACGATATGAGAGCATTGAAAAGATTAACAAGCAATATCTCGGTTTTTGGCGGAACTTGCGATGGCGACGAACCCGTAGTGACGATTAAAATACAGCGTGACCGATTAGCAAAGCCATACGTTTTTCATTGCTTTTATGACGACGCTTTGATTGAATACGAAGATGGCTCATGGGGCATCATTGAGAAAGAAACAACGCAGTCAAGAGCATTAAGCGCTCTATGCGGAAAGTGGAGTTAGGCGATATGGTAGAATTAGACAAGATTTACAACGAGGACTGCCTCGAAGGGATGAAGCGCATCGCTGACGGAGCGGTGGACTGCATCATCACCGATTTGCCGTATGGCACCACGGCCTGCGCATGGGACAGCGTGATACCCTTTGAGCCGCTGTGGGAGCAGTTCAAGCGAGTGACCAAACCCAATGCGGCGATTGTGCTGTTCGGCAGCGAGCCGTTCTCGTCGGCACTGAGGATGTCGAATATCGGGATGTATAAGTACGATTGGATATGGCAGAAGAACGTGCCGAGCGGATTTCAGCACGCAAAGAATATGCCGTTGAAAGACTACGAGAACATCAGCGTATTCAGCAAAGGCAGCATGGGTCACGCCAATCTGCTTGGCGAACGTCGCATGATATACAATCCGCAAGGCTTAGAGTCTTGTCATATCAAAGAGAACGGCAAGACGAAGTTCAAGAATACCGTCGGTAGCCGTCCGTCACACAAAGACGTAATCTATCGTGAGCAATGCAATTATCCCCGAATGTGTATCTTCTTCGATAATCAATCGGGCGACATCGTGAACGACAAGCGTCTTCACCCCACCCAGAAGCCCGTTGACCTCTTGCGCTACCTTATCCTGACCTACTCGAACGAGGGCGACACCATCCTCGACGCGACGATTGGCTCAGGCACGACGGCTGTGGCGGCTCTGATGGAGAAGCGCCACTTCATAGGCTTCGAGACCAACAAGGAGTATTTCGACATCGCGCAGGGTCGCATCGACCAAGTGCTGCGCAATCCCACGCTCTTCTGACATCTTCCATCCCCCATCACCCATCCCACATCCCACCCCACAATGAAGGTACTTGAACTATTCAGCGGCACGGAGTGTCTGAGCAACGCTTTCAGGGCGCGGGGACACGAATGCTTCACCGTCGATTGGGACACGCGGTTCCCGTCGAGCCTGCCCCTTGGCTTACGCCGCTCCCCGATTAACGGGGATGCTCAAACCTCACCGACTTCGGACGGCCCGACATCATCTGGGCTGGCTGCGACTGCACCACGTTCAGCGTCGCCGCCATCGGCTACCACCGCCGCCAGGACCCCGCCACCGGCTCGCTCGCACCCAAGACGGTCAAGGCGGCAAGGGCCGACCAGGTGAACCGCCACACGCTCCGCATCATCCGCACGCTCCGCCCCCGCTTCTTCTTCATCGAGAACCCGATGGGCGGCCTGCGGAAGATGGACTACATGCAGGGCATACCGCGCCACCTGATAACCTACTGTCAGTACGGCTTCACCTACCGCAAGGCCACCGACATCTGGACGAACCACCCGCAGCCCGAGTTCCTGCCGCCGTGCAGGAACGGCGACCCCTGCCACCTTTGAGCTATCCCGCCAAACGGGATTGCGGCGGACTCCGAGCTTGCTCGCCTGAGCACCTACGGAGCGCAAGAAGCCAAAGGGCCGATTAAGCGAGAGCAGACGAAAGCCACGCTTTCAGTATGCCGAGCGTGAGGACTTTCGCCCGACAGGGCAAAGGGCAAAAAGATAACGAACACGAATTTCACGAATTGACACGAATTTATAGTAAAATGACAAAAAAGACAATGAAAAGTTTGTTAGTTTCGACGTTTTTGCTTATCTTTGCAGCGTCAAATCAAATTAGCGACCCGAAGTCGCTGCTCACAAGAGGCAGCGTTTTTTGTGGCCACCTTACATCGTTGGTAGAGAACAGCCACGCTCCGCAAGGGGCAGACTATATTCTCGGCGGCAACCGCGTTGGGTACTGGAAACAGCCCAAGGTCTCAGCTAATTTGAACCTGACAGCGCGTAGTGCCGCCGTTCTTTTATTGTCAAACGTCAAATCAAATTAGCGAAATGAAGATTACAAGACAATGGGCTATGCCCTCAAAACACACCTTTCTGATTAAGCCGATTCACGAGCTTATCACAAGGTATGTCGGAAGCGGAAAGAATTGGATAGATCCGTTTGCCGGCGAGAATAGTCCAGCTGAATGGACTAACGACCTGAACCCTGCAAAGCCTGCAAAGTACCACATGCACGCTTTGGAGTTTGCAAAGATGATGGACGGGCCTTTCGACGGATGCTTATTCGACCCTCCTTATTCTCTTACGCAAGTCAAGACGTGCTATCATAGTATTGGCTGCGACGACTTTTTGAAGATTGACCATAACTATTTCCCATATAACATTAAGCAGGAGATAGCGAAGAAGATTAAGCCTAACGGACTTGTTATTTCGTGTGGTTGGAACTCGCAGGGCTTCGGAAAAATGATGGGCTTTGAAATGATTGAGATACTGCTCGTACCACACGGCGGCATCCACAACGATACGATAGTAGTAGTAGAACGTAAAATACCAACGCTTTTCGATACGGAAAGCAAATAGTCAAACATCAAATCAAATTAGCATTATGACAAATTGGAAAAAGGGAATGACCCCCAAGAATGGTCAACGAGTGATTGGTTATTACGAAGATGGTGAGAACAGCTTCGTGCAGTTATGTTACTTTAATGAGGAGGACAAACATTGGTACGGCGTAGGTGGTGCCATGCCCGACGAACAGACGGGAGCCCCCGACTATTGGAGCGAGAAACCTGGCCGCGCCGACGCTACCGACAGCGAGAAGCAGGAAGAAGCCGAGGACGTTTACATCGAGCCAGGCTATCACGACGAAATCATCATCTACGACTACGACAAGCACAAGAAGCTGGTCGAAGCCGCTGGCTATGAGTTCGAGGACGGCGAGTGTGAGGTGTCTATGACCTTCGGCGACGGCAAGGCTGTCAGCGACGACGGCAAGTTGGAAATGGTCTATCCTACCATCGAGGAAGTCCGTAAGTCGGATGAAATGCAGGAGGCTATCTACAACTATACAGGTCGCCCCGACATCAATCAGTACGACATCGCCCTCCGCTATGGCGAGGTTCGTCTGCCTATCAAAACAGAGCGTCAGATAAGCAAGGGATGTCTCTTCTGTGGTGCAGAGTTGAATGTTATGGGCAACAGCGATTGTAGTCCTGAGAATCCTGACGGTACGCTCGTCACCTACCTGCATTGTCCTAAGTGTGGTCGTGATTATGAGATTACGGACCCATCAGAAGAAGACCGCAAGAATCTTGAATATTGGAAATAACCCTTGTCTTTCGTGAAATTCGTGTAATTCGTGGTCGAAAATAAATCCGTCCAATCCGTGCAATCCGTGTTCAGAAAAAACGCAATACGACAATGAGAAAGACTTACGACCGAAAGGCTATGAAGCCCGTGATGCCGCCGACGGACGCCGAGGACATAGAGTGGCGCGACGTGGTGGGATTTGAGGGACGCTACGAGGTGTCGAACTACGGCCACGTGCGCACCATTCCCCACTATGTAGACAACCACACGGGGCGCATACTGCTGAAGGCTCGGCTGCTGCGCCCGAACGTGCTGCGGAAAGGCTACCTGCAAGTGACCATCAGCGACGGGGACTACCGCCGACACGCCCGACAGGTGCATCGCCTCGTGGCCGAAGCGTTCATAGGCCGACCCGCCGACGGGCGCAACCAGGTGAACCACAAGAACGGCATGAAGCAGGACAACCGCGCCTGCAACCTGGAGTGGACCGACAACAGCGGCAACCAGCTGCACGCATGGGCTACGGGGCTGCAACGGCCTCACTACTGCGGTGGCGGTTCCGAGCGGAAACGGCGCATAGCCATGTACGACATGCAGGGAAGGCTGGAGGCAAGGTTCGACAGCATCCGCGACGCCGCCCGCGCCATCGGCACCAAGTGGCCGTCGGGCATCAGCGGCGTGCTCAGCACCCGTCCGAACAAGCGGTACTGCAAGTCGTGCAAAGGACATCGGTTCGAGTACATCGACTGAACGGACTGCCGATAAAATTCTGACACATTATATTTATTTATTCACAAAACAAAAAAGTAACGATTATGGCAAACTTTTCAGGCACCATCAATCTACTTGGCTTCAAGGGAGCCAAAGTGTTCACCAACCTCGATGCACAGCACCCGCAGATGGCTTGGGTGTGCGTGCCAGTACCCTACAACGACATCCAGCTGTCGCAGGACGGCAAGTACGCCTCCGCCCGCGTCTTCATGGCCGAGACCAACGACAAGTTCCGGCAAGCCTGCATACAGCGCAAGCAGCAGTCGGGCGACGACATGACGGGCTATATGCCACCCTCGCACCAGATGGAAGTGTCGTTCACCCAGGAGTTCCGCCAGCGAGCCCTCGAAGCCGCCCGCAAGCGACTCCTCGGCGAGCACCCCGAATGGACGGGCGCCGACCTCGAAGACCCCGAGCGCAACACCGACCTGCGCAACGCCATGTACGACGCCGTGCGCTGCCGACTGGGAAGCATGTACTGCCACCAGCGCCAGTCCCCCGCACAGACCGCCGCAGCCCCCGCCGCCGCCACCGCCGCCCAGGGCGCACAGAGCTGGCAGGAGGGTGCCCCCTTCCCCGCACAGGAGAGCGACGATCTTCCATTTTAATCACTTCCCGCCCGTCAATGGGGACAGGCACCTGATCTTCGCTTGCTTCGCACCGCTACTATCAGGCAGCCAGTCCCCATTGACCACAGTCCCAATTGGCTCTTAGCACAGACACCAGTGGCCTCTGTGCACAGGCACTATTGGAAGCCCCGCTGACGGATTGCCGTTGGCGGGGCTTTTTCGTGGGCGTCGGTGGGGCTTAGTCCCAAAATGGAAAACCGACTTTAGTAATTTAGCACCAAGAAAACGAAACGATATGGAGACATTCGATGAACTGAAGGAGATCTGCCGACGGGCGTGCCACGAGCGGAATGCCTGCAAGGAGGGCTTCGAGGCGATGCTGCTGGCTGAGAACACGGCTGAGCTGATGCACGTGTGGCGACGCTGGTGGGAGGACGTGTATGAGTCGAAGTATGCCGACATCATGACGGAGCGTATCGCCACGGCGCGTGGCAGGCTCAGAAGGGAGATGCGCCAGAGCGACGTGTTTGTTAATGAGTCGAGTGAGCGCGGACTGGTGATTGTGTGCCGTCCCGACCGTCCGATACAGGTGGGCGGCAGGGCGAAGTGCTACGTGTTCGGCACCGCTGCCGACGTGACCGCCACCGACCATGCGCAGGTGTATTGCCGCGAGAGTGGTGTCAGGCTGACGCTGCGGGGCTACGCCACGGGACGGGTGAAGGCGGGTGACTGCGAGCTGTATGACCGTTCGCTGCTGAAGGGCACGCCCGACAGCGTGGAACTGCACGACCAGGCGAAGTTTGAGCCGACAGCGGAGCCGCAGGCGGCAGTCGGCAATGTAAAAATGTAAAAATGTAAAAATGTAACAATTAGAAAAATTATGTTCTTATGTTCTTTTTATCTAAAATACAGAAGCAATGAGAAGCCATTTAGAACTGAAGATTGACGGGCAGTGGCAGGCGCTGAAGCCCGACCAGAAACTGAGCATCGAGGAACCGTCGCCGCTGTGGAACGACACGCCGATGTTCTCGCAGCCGTTCACGCTGCCCTTCCGCTCGAACAGGGCGCTGCTGGGCAATGCCGACGACCCGAACAGTGACCTGCGGGCACCCGACTTCGACCGCAAGCAGGCACTGATATATGCCGAGGGCATCCCCTTCCGCTCGGCGGTGACGCAGGTGCAGGAGGGGGAGGTGATGGCCGACGAGCTGGCTATCAACCTCGACGCATCGACGCGCTCGTTCGACGACCTGATAGGCGACCTGAAGTGTCAGGACATCCCGCTGAAAGACCGCATACAGGTGGGCGAGAAGATCGGCAACGTGCATGTGGAGGTGAAGTACGACTACCGGGTCACGGTCGATTACAAGGGGAAGAAGAGCAAGACGGAGTACACCTATACGGGCGACACGGCATCGGCTGACTTCGAGCCGAGCGTGACCGCTTTCAGCTACCCTGGCATCTGTCAGGTGACGGGTACGAAGCAGGTGGCGTTGAAGAAGACGGAGAAGGTATATCACACCGGCGAGAAGGTCAACGTGCCGAAGGAGCTCAACGACTATAAGAACTCAACCTTTATCAACGTGACAGATGCCTACGGCGAGAACTCGGACCACTGGGGAGAGGGAGGTGCGAAATACTGCAATGCCCGCGTCTGCTATCTGCATAAAGGGCTGAACGAGGACGGTACGACGAGCGACGACGTGATAGACCTGAAAGACTACAACCAGCAGGGGGGCGACCAGTACGAGAGCGTCTATCCCTACTGGGTGCTCGACGCCGACCGCCCCGCGAGCGGCATCTGCTTCTACGTGCTCTACTTCCTCGACTGCCTGTTTGCCTACCTCGACGTAGAGTTCGACAAGTCGGCGCTGCTCGACGTGGAAGACCTGAAGCACCTCTGCTTCTTCACCACCCACGTGCGCTACGACGTGGAGGAGGTGGCGGGCTATCCCGTGCTCACCACCTTCGACGAGGTGAACGCCTGGCTGGAGAGTCGCGGCTGCGACGGCAGGCTGAAGATGGACGATCCTGAGCCGAAGTCGATACAGGAGTTCAGGTACGATGTGAACCACAGCGGGAACATACAGACGGTGAAGGTGGGCGTCGACAAGGTGGAGTCGATAGAGACCGAGGTGCTGTCGATGCAGATCACCAAGTTCAATGCGAAGATCATGAAGATGATAGCCAACTCCGACAACTTCCCCGACGAGTCGGTGAAGACCATCCTCGACTCGCTGGAGGCATCGTTCGGCATCCGCTTCGACTACGACTACGAGCGCCACAAGGTGACGGCCTATCTGCTGCGCGACGTGCTGCGCTCGCAGGAAGAGCCCATTGCGTTCAACGGCAAGGTGCGCCGCATGGAGAAGGTGGCCGAGAAGATTACGGGCTTCCGCATGAAGTATTCAGCCGAGAGTACGCCCAAGGAGCAGGAGCAGTATATCCGCCGCCAGAAGCGCGACTACGACACAGATTTCGACTATCGCGAATACCCCGAGGGGCGCGTCATCCTCGACAAGACCTACGAGGAGATAGCCACCACCACGGGTGCTAATAATACCAATGTATATGTAGACCTGACGACGGGCGACGCCTTCCGCTTCAAGGTGAACAAGGAGACGGGCAAGGATCCGCGCCTGTTCGAAGTCGGCCAGTTCAAGGGCGTAGAGGTGGGCGACTGTTCGGTGGAAGCCGAAGAGGACGACACCATCCGCGAGTACGTCAGCGACTTCCAGCCGATGTCGTTCAACGATGTGAATGCCTACAACCGCATCTATGCCACCTCGAAGAAGCAGGTTGACATCACGAAGGACGGCAACGTATATTCCCTGTCGAACTTCAAGAGCGGCGGTCAGCCGATGCTCGTGGCCTACGTCGACGAGGACATGGAGCACGAGTTCGTGGAGCAGAAGATCAACAACCCGCTGTCGTCGATGCTCGTTGATATCTATTGCAGCGAGGTGCTGAAGGGCATTGAGTCTTACGACCCCAGCAATACCGACGAGGGCGAGTCGCCCCTGCAGACCTACGACTGGGGTTTGTCGGTGGCGATGATGCGCGGCGGGGGTACCGATATGGAGATACAGCGCTACGACCCCGGCTACGACGGATTCCAGAACGACAAGTGGCGCACGGTGGCTGGAGAGTATGCGCTGACCACCGACACGATGGACGCGATGGGCAACGTGTTCGACTACAACGGCACCCACGAGGGTATCGGCGAGGGCGAGCGGTTCTCGTTGAAGATTACGGGCTACCGACCTTTCCGCTACAAGTATGTCGATGGCAAGCTCAGGATCAGCACCAACCCGAAGGAGTGGGGCGACCCGTCGTGGCTCGTGCCCTGCGACAGCGACGTGGAAGACCAGCAGCACCGCATACAGGAGAAGATACGCAGTCGCGGACTCTACGACTCGTTCATGTCGGAGCTCGCCCACTTCCTGCTGAACCGCAAGCTCTACAAGGTGTATGTCGATTGCACCGTGGCCGAGCTGATGGACTTCCCGAACCACTGGAAGCGCCGCTGGCGGCTGGGCGACAAGGTGGGCTACATCAACAAGGTGAGCTACGAGCTCTCGGTGGAGGAAGCCCTCACGGAGGCCGTCATCGAGTTCTACGCATTGTAACACAAAAACATCAAGATATCATGGCATCGAACTTACAACTTATCAGCGGTTCGCCGCTTATCGGTTCGCCGATAGTCTATCAGGTCACGGCAGGTTCGCCCGTCGGCGACGTCACCTTCCAGCGCGTGAAGATCTATGTAAAGGCGGGGCTCTCCAGCGAGGGCGTCTTCCGCACCTACCCGCTGTCGCAGCCCGTCCAGAAGGGTGAGACCGTCAGGATAGACATCTCGTCGGCACTGCAGGCCGTGGCCGACGGCTACGAGTACGAGGCAGACCCGCCCCAGCATTCGGCATCGAGCCCGTTTGTCTACCCCTACATCCAGTTCTCGCTGAAAGCCTACGACGAGTATATGCAGAACGGGCAGAACTCTGGCGACGTGGGCGAGACGACCAACGACGGCGGACGGGCGCTGATGGGCAGCTTCTCCGACCGCGAGCGGCTGGCGGCCCAGCAGGCAGGGCGCAACACAGCCCGCTTCTCGCGCAAGCCGTCGGGGGAGGCGGTGGCGGTGGAGATTGTCACCGTCGGCGAGACCTACCTGCGTGCCGAGCCGATGAGCGTAGGCATAGGCAACCTGACCAACGGACCGAGGCTGCGCAAGTTCACGATTGCCGGCGAGGGCTACCACACGCTGACGGCAGGCACGGAGAGCGTGAAGGTATATGCCGTGCCCAGTTCGCCCGACCGCTACTGGCTGCGGTTCGTCAACGGCCTGGGCGTGGTCGAGTCCGTCAGCGTCGCATCGCTCGTCAGCGAGGAGGTCAATTACAAGGTGTCGGAATACGTCGTGGCGCGTCAGGAACTGTTCAATCAGGTGAGCCGTGGCGCAGTCGTCAAGCAGAACGACCAGGAGCGGCTGAAGCTCAGCAGCGGTCCGATAGACCGCCTGTGGCAGCAGTGGTATCTGCACGAGCTGCTGCCGACCCCGCAGGCTTGGATATGGATCGACGGGCTGTGGATTCCCTGTCACATTGTGCCCGAGGAGACCGTCAGCGGCATCAGCCGTGCCGACGGCAAGCTGCTGGAGGTGCAGTTCACCGTGCGGCTCGACATCGCGGGATCGCCATATTCAGCCCTTGCGGTCTGAGAAGTTAAGAGTGAATAGTGAAGAGTGAATAGTGAAGAGTGAAGAGTGAAGAGTGAATAGTGAATAGTGAATAGTGAATAGTGAATAGTGAATAGTTAATAGTTTATTTTCCTATGACAGAAGCAAAACCACAAAACTACTGGATATCGCCGACCGCGCTGCGCATCACGCTCAATGCGCTGTCGGATGCCGACTACATACAGGCCAGTGCCGCCAGCGGGGCGATGATCATGTGCTACATGAAAGGCATCGACGGGCTGGAGTACGACCACGGTCACAACTACAAGCGCTGGCCGCTGAAGATATCGCCGACCTACTTCACCACCGCCACGAAGAAGTACGTCTACGTGCGCATCCCCCGTCCCGCCGCCGACCCCTCGGAGGTGGAGACCGACGTGGCTCAGGTGGTGTTCCCATCGGAGCACATAGATATATATGGATATAGCGAGGGCGGCACGCTGGTGGGCGACGAGAAGTATTACTACATCTACCTGCAGGGCATCATCTCCGCATCGGAGGCCACCACCGAGGGACTGCGCCGCCACTGGGAGCAGGACATCGTGACCGGCACCCTCGCCAGCGACGAAGCCTACGATGCGGGCGGCGACGGCGAGTGGTGGCGCTACAACCCCGTGACCGACACGGTGGAGTTCCTCAAGACCATCTCGCACGCCGTCTTTGAGTTCCTCGAAGCCGCGCAGGCTACTATCCACAACCTGAACGTGACGGGAACGCTCGACGCTATCAAGGGGTATATCGACGACTTGCGCTCGCACAACTACCAGTCGGGCATGCTCGACGGCGCAGGATTCCGTCTGACCAACGACAACGGCGAGGGCTCGTCGGAGCTGGAGCTCGACATACTGAAGGTGCGCAAGAAGGCCATCTTCATGGAGCTGGAGGTGCGCGAGGAGACATTCGTGGGCGGCAACAACCACTACTCGCCGGCGGGCTCTGTCATCTACCGCGTGGAGTATATGGACGAGCAGGACCAGGCCATCGGCTACACCGTGATGAAGGTGCCGTTCCTGCTGAAGCGGTTCGCCTTCCTCGGCAGGGTGTTCAACTACGCTGCCCGCAAGCGCATCCGCCGCCAGCTGTCGCCAGAGGAGTGGCGGCGGGTACACCACTTCCGCTGCTACCTGCTGGCCGACGACGGCACCACCGCCACCCGCAACTGGTGGAAGGTGGGCGACCAGCCGCGCTGCCAGACGTTCAACAAGGCGATATCGTCCGCCAACAAGCGTGCCAACACCTACAACTGGAAGAAAGACCACTTCAGCGACGACCCCGCCACGCCGATGCCCGACTACACGACCATCGAGGGACCATTCGAGACCGCCTACTACTGGCGCCTGTGCTCGAACGTCGGCAGCGAGAAGCTCGACGACGGCCACGTCTACGACTTCATCGACATGCCCTACGAGGGCTGGAGCGGCTACTCTGAGACCGACAAGCGCTCATTCCGCGACGGCGGCTCCGGCATCCCCGTGGCGGGCGACACCATCGTCTGCATCGGCAACCGCACCGACGAGAGCCGCATGAACGTGGTGAGCCTCTATACATCGGGCAGCGACAACCACCCGCCCGCCATCAAGGGCTACCGAGGCATCCACACCTTCTCGTTCGAGAACACGCTGGTGTGGGAGATGTCGCCCGAGCAGTTCCTTGTCCGCTCGAAGGCGTTCAAGCTGCTCGACGACAGCGGCTACCAGTTCCCCATGCCGCTGGAGAGGGGCGAGTGGGTGTACGGACAGCGCTACCACTGGTACGACCGCGTGTCGTGGAAGGGCTGCATCTGGCTCTGTCAGGTGCTCGACATCTACGTGTGGGAGAATGCCAACGGCACGGAGTACCAGCAGTGGCAGGTGGAGGACATCGAGTTCGGCGAGGGCAACTTCACCTACTCTGCCCACATCGCGGGCGACGAGATCGTAACGGGAACAGACCACTACTATAAGAAAGGAAAGGTGGGCGGACAGACCGTCTACTACATCCGTCTCTACACCTACTCGGAGCCCGACAAGGACAACGACCTGTGGCTGCGCGAGGTCGACAAGGGGCGCAACGGTATCGACGGCGACGGCGTGGAGTTCGTCTTCGCCCGCACCGCCGAGAATAAGGCCCCGTATATCACAACCTCCTCGGACACCGACCCGCAGGGCAGGACCTATCTCGACGACGACTACCTGCCGATGTCGTCGGTGGGGCGCACGACCGACGATCCCGTCGGGCCGTCGAAGTCGCTGCCCTACGAGTGGAGCGCCCGCCGCGTGATGGGCGACCCCGACCCCGAGACGGGCACAAGGACATGGAACAAATACAATGAGCGCATCGGCATCGCGGGCGGCGAGATGAAGCTCTGGGCGACATACACCGAGAGCTCCGTCCGTCTCGACCTGTCGAACGAGATGGACATGGTGCAGACCGATAGAACGGGAAAGCCCGTGGCAGCACGCACCGTGACCACCGTCGCCCGACTGTTCGACGGCACGACCGAGATACAGATCACGCCACGCGACCTGACCGTGAGCGGCGGCGACCTCACGCCGACGAAGACCGCCGACGGCAAGGGCGTACTGCTGACGTGGACGTTCTCGCCCACCGCCTACCGCCCGCTGACTACGGCATGGGAGGTGAACATCGGCTATGCCTACAAGGGCGAGGCCTACAAGGCCGTGTTCACCATCGCCCCCTCGCTCGGCGAGGTCGTATGGCAGCTGAAGCCAGACATGTCGGCCATCCCCTTCCAGCGCGGCGCCGACAACGTGCTCACCCCTGCCAGCCGCAGCGTAGGGCTGAAGCTTGTCAGTATGGACCACGACAACACACAGGAGTTCTCGTCCGTCCAGCAGGGCATCATCGTGCGCTACGCCTTCGACGCTATGCCCGCATCGTCGTCGGCAGGCACGGGCTGGTCGTCGGGCGACATCACCGTCACGAACGACAAGGCCAATCTCTTCATCGCGCTGTTCAACTCTTCCGGCACCCTGCTCGACCGCGAGACCGTGCCAGTCATCAAGGACGGCGAGAAGGGTCAGAAGGGCGACCAGGGATTCCAGGGCAGGTACGAGCAGGTGCAGTACGCAATCAGTGCCTACAAGACGGCTGATGCAGGTGCGGGGCCAGCCGACTGCGGGGAGAGCGCCTGGCAGTCGACCGCCCCCGTGCCGTCGGTCTACAGGCCGTTTGTATGGAAGCGCACGAGGACCTACGACCCTGCGACGGGCGTCTTCTCCTCGTGGTCGTATATCCGCGAGACTGGCGAGGACGGCGCTCAGGGCAAGACGGGGCTTTGGTACCGCTACTTAGGCGTGTGGGGCGTCGACGTCACGAGCGTCACAAACACGAATACTGTCGGCTACTACGTATGCTTAATCGACAACTACGGCAACAAGAGCTTCTGGATGAACACGCTGCCTGCGGGCGAGACGAACAGAACGACCCCTGGCGGCACGGGCTGGGAGGTGATGAACTCAGTTTTTGAGTATTTCATGACGAAGGTCACTTTCGCCGATTCGGCCTACCTCGGCTCGTTCATCTTCAACGGCGATTGGATGATTTCGCAGACCCCTGCACCGGGCAGCCCATCAAGCTCCTATGAGGACTTCAACGCCAGCTATCCCAATACTGCGCACGGCAACAACTTCATCCCGATGTATGCCGTGGACGGAAGGACGGGTCAGGTCTACATGCACGGGGCATACATTGAGGGTAATGTCTATGCGACTGGCACGCTGCGGGTTGTAAACAGCGGCGGCTCTGGTGTCGTCAAGATCAACGGGGATAGTAATGCCTCTTCTTCGAGCGAGTATAACGTGACCATCCTCGATGCGTCGGGTCTCTACTCGCGAGGGTCGGAAGACGGATTCAGGCTCGCCCACCACTCATCTGGCGTGGAGTTCCAGCGATATCACCCCGCCACGAGCAGCTGGCAGCCGTTCTATGCGGGCAGGGCCATGAGGGTCGAGTCGCGTTCGAAAGGCTCGTCCGCAAAAAGCCTTTACGCGACGGACGACTTCGTGCTGTTCAATACGAGTGACGGATGGTGGGAACTCCCGACGGGCGTGCAGAACGGCAAGGTGCTCAGCCTTCGTAACATCAACGGAGGAACGAACACCATCAAGCCTGCCAGCGGACAGCGGCTCCGTGACACCGACGGCTGGCACAAGCCTACGGACACAGGCCGAAACATCAACAACGACGAGCGTGCCGAACTGGTGTTCTACAACAACGACTGGTACCTCAACGTCATCGGAACATAACCCTCCGCGCGGGCTCAGTCCCAAAATTAAAACGGCACTGCCGTATATTTGTGGTGTCGGACGGAGGCGGCTGGGGAAGCCCAGCCCGCCGAGGCCACCCCGAAAACGGGAAAAAGTTAAGGTTTGCCATTTTTGGCACCGAGAACAGATATTAATGTTTAACCCAAGAAGAAGAGAATTATGGCAGTATCAGACGAATTTCGCGAGAACTGGCTCGAATGCCAGGAGGAGTACGGCAAGAACATCGAGGCGGGCGACATCCCCGTGCTTGAGCTCGACCGCATCGACGAGTCGATCTCATTGCCGGCGGTGAAGTTCACGGCACCCTTCGATCCGAGCATCGACAACCAGTTCGACAGTTACGTGCATGTGCCGATGAAGACCTTCAAGAAGCCCATCGACGACCTTGCCGCCCAGGTGAGCCAGGCCACGAGCGACCTCGTAGACCTGAAGCAGCGCACCGAGCAGGCCACCGCCGACGCCATCGCCGCCACCGACGAGGCAAGCAACGTGGACGCAGACCTGACGGGCATGACCGTGACGATAACCAACCGCAAGGGTGTGTCGAAGGAAGTGAACATCGGCTTCGAGATACTGGAGCGCAACGTCTACCCCAGCATCGCGGCGATGAACGCCAACGCCGCCAACGTCAGGCCAGGCGAGTTCTGCATGATCGCCACCACCGACCCCACCTCGCCCGAGAACGCGCAGCTCTGGAGCCGCAACTCGTCGCCGTCGACGAGCGAGCACCCCTTCACCTTCCTCTCCGACCTCGACCAGGCCGCCACATCGGCCTTCGCCGACTGGTTGGAGAACTACAAGCCCGTCATCGAGGCCGACCACACTCGCGCAGAGCAGGACCACTCGACCGCCACCAGCGACCACCAGACCGCCACCACCGACCACCAGACGGCCACGCAAGACCACGCGACCGCCACCACCGACCACGCGACCGCCACCACCGACCACAGCATATCGGCACAGCAGCAGGCGACATTCGAGACTAACGAGGCCGCACGCCAGCAGACCTTCGACACCGACGAGGCCAACCGCCAGCAGACCTTCGACACCAACGAGGCGCAGCGGCAGGACACGTTCGAGAACAACGAGCAGGAGCGCATCGCCGCCATGACCGTCACACGCTGCTTCGTCCGCCTGCAGAACATGCACCTGATATTCGTACAGCCCGAGAGCGACTCGACGCAGTACAAGGTGCGCCGCGGACGGCTGAAAATCATCACAACCTATAATACATAAAAGGAACAGAATATGGCAGTACAGACAAAGACAACAGACGTAGGACCCGTCGGTCTCATCCCGATGGGCGAATACAATCCATCAGCCACCTACTCGCTCTTGATGACCGTGCTCTACAACCACGACTCGTGGGTTTGCATCGCCATGACCCCCGAGGGCGACGAGAAGCAGATTAGCGGCATCGCCCCCGACGACCCGACTCGCGGGGCGGAGAACTGGCAGGCCCTGACAGACGGAGGCCGCGCAGCAGTGGCAGTGGCAGGGCAGGTGCGCTCGGAGTTCAACGACTGGTTCGGGGCTACCGCCTCAGAGGGCATCCGCAGGACAGTCAGCGACTGGTTCGCCACCGTGCAGAACGCATGGAGCACCTGGTTCTCGCAGACCAAGACCGAGTGGACAAACTGGCTGAACAACACGAAGACGGCATGGACAGACTGGTTCAACAGCGTGAAGAGCGCCTGGACATCGTGGTTCGGCGCCGACGCCACCAGCGGCGTGCAGAAACAGTGGGCCACGCTGAAGGCCGACTCCACCGCCGCCACCAACCGCGCCAACACCGCAGCCGCCACCGCAGAGGCATGGAACACGCATCCGCCCTACATCGGCGACGGTACGACGGGCGACCTGAACTACTGGTATCTCTACGACGTCACCACCGCGCAGTACATAAAAGGCCCCTACGCCAAGGGCGATGACATCGACTACTCGACGATGACCCCCGAGGAGAAGCAGCAGCTGATAGACAACATCAAGGCCGACCTCGTTTTCGCCCCAGACGCCGACTGCGAGGCCGCCGCCGCCGAGATCATCTTCACCCCGCAGGCATAAGTCTGTCCCAAAATGAAAACAAGGTTTTTATATCTTTGACCCAACAAAACAGACAAATGAATATGGCAACAAAGAAAGACTATCCCAGCTACCTGCCCGACGACTTCCGAGGACTGGAGTCGATACAGGAGGGCAACCAGCGCTACTACTACAAGACCGAGGACGGGCAGAACAAGCTCATCGGCTCCATCGTAGGCAAGCGCCACCTCGTCATCCGATTCCCCGAGGGCTCGACCATCGACGTGGTGCCGCCCAACTCGGTGGGCACCGAACAGCTGATCGACGGCGGGGTGAAGCACGAAGACCTCGACCCCGAAATCGAAGCGGGCGACGGCGACATCGACAGCATCTTCAACCAACAATAAGGCGATATATATGAAACAGAAAGAAATTGAACTCTACCGGCGCGACGACGGCTTCTATGCCGCACGCCAACTGAAGGACGGCTCACTGAGTGCCGACGCCCACAAGGTGACAGCCGAGGAAATCATGACGATGTTCACTGAGTTCTTCGGCGACTACTGCCGCGAGACGGGCGACCAGAAGCTGCTGATGCAGGACGCCGAGGGACGGCTGTTCGTCACCATGCGCGTCGAGCCAAAACCAACACAGAAATGAGACCAAATCTCAGCATAGTTCACTGATTTATTAACACAAAAATTTGTTTGCATCATGGCAATTACAAATCCAACAAAGTACGTTAGCGTACAAAGACTGAGCCGCTTCGAGGCTAAGCTCGCTCAGAAGTATCAGACCTCAGGACTGACACCAGCCACCGACCTCGCAGCCGCCAACGTCGGCTTCATGTGGAACATCAGCGACGCCTTCACCACGACCGCCGACTTCGCTGAGGGCGCAGGCCACAGCATTCCCGCAGGAGCCAATGTCTATGTAGCCAACGTCGGCACCGCCGAGACACCGAGCTACAAGTACGACATCTTCCAGGGTATGTATGACCTGAGCGGTTATGCCTTGAAGAGCGAGATGTCCATCACCGACGGTACAGGTACCGACGCCGACAAGACCACCATCCAGCTGAAGAACGGTCTGTCGAAGCAGGTGCTCATCGCCCACCAGGACATCACTGGCAAGGCCGACAAGGACACCGACGCCGTAGCTGGCAACTTCGCCATCTTCGACGCCAACGGCAACCCTGTCGATGGTAACTGCAAGCCCGAGGACTTCCAGGCTGCCGGCGACTACAAGACCACGCAGACCGCTGTCAGCGATCCGACAGCTTCAGGCAATGCCGCTGCCTTCATCGACAGCATCTCGCAGAACGCCAACGGCGAGATCACCGTCACCAAGAAGAACGTGCAGATGGTCAGCGCATCTATCTCTGGCGTGGGCGGTCAGGCCGGTCTGATGGCTGCTGCCGACAAGGAGAAGCTCGACCTGCTGCTGGAGTGCTCCGACGAAGACATCGACAGCATCTTTGCTTAATCTCTCTATCGGGTGCAGGGGGTTCGACTCCCCCTGCGCTTGCTAATCACCCACAAAAAAACAGAAAGATTATGGCAGTAACGAATCCAACCAAGTATGTAACCGTGCGACGGCTCAATCGGTTCCGTCAGAAGATACGCGACGAGTTCCCGTCGTCCACCGTCGCCAGCGAAGAACTCTGCGAGGCGGCAGCCGCCGAGATAGCGTTCGTGCCCGATCCCGAGCCTGCCGAAGAGCAGGAGCCGGCAGGCGGCGAAGAAGAATAGTCAAATTTTTAAAAATTTCAGAATATGCCACAGAACAGTATTACACCAGATCAAAAAGCGCAGGCCGTCAACCTCGGCGGCATGATGGCCCACGTAGAGGCGGTGATGCAGCGCTTCAACAGCGAGATCATCGGCATCCCCAACCAGAGCGAGGCCGTCCACTACACGCAGGAGGAGGCGGATGCGCACAATGCGGGCCTGGACGGCGCCCTCGGCTCGACGGACCCGCTGACGGCCGAGCAGGCCGCAGCCTACAACACGGCTACGCCAGGAGCCTCGAAGCAGGCAGGCGACACGCTGTCGGAGGCGGAGGCAAGCGCCTACAACGCGACGCTGGACGGGGCGGTGACCACTGATGACGTCAAGACGCCAGCCGTCCCAGGCAAGGTAAAGGACTACGTTGACGCCAGAACGGGGATTTACTATGACCCGGCAACCAAGGGCATGGTGTTCCCGACGGACACCAGCCGCGTAGAGTACGACCCCGTAACCAAGGGGATGATTTTCCACTAAGCATTTAACAGTAAAACGATAAAACTATGGCAGAAGAATTAACGAACGTACAGGAGCAGCCGACGGAGGTTTCCAAGGTGCTCATCGCCCTGACCAAGAACAAGGGCAAACAGAAGATCCTCGTCCCGTCGATGGAGGGCTACGAGACCGGTTACACCATCGACGGCATCTATGTGAGCGACGGAGCGCACGCCGTCATACTTTCCGTTGACGAGCAGTCGCTGCCGTTCGGAGGCGAGTCTGTGGACTTGCAGCCGGGCGACGAGCTCTACGACGTGACATCGCCGTCAATGTCGTCGTTCGACGGCGACTGGCGCACGGACTTCCTCATCTCGTTCATGAACCCAGAAGCCGGCACGGCCCTTGTCGAGGCGAAGAAGCAAGGGTGGCTCCCGAGCGGCGGTGAGATGACGCTCGTCGCATCGAAGAAGGACGAGGTGAACGCCCTGCTGGAGGCAGTCGGCGGCGTAGTGCTTTCCGACGACTACTACTGGACTTCCCAGAAGTTCTCCAACGATCGCATGTGGTCGTGCGACATGGCCGACGGTAAGTTCACGCTCAACAATGGCTGCGTATCGTCGCTTGCCGTGCGCCCCGTCAAGTCCGCAGCAGGCTACGCCGAGGCGGAATCCTAAAATCGTTTAATCATCATCAATACAGAATCAAATCATCAACCCTGCGGCGGATCGGGCGCAACCCCGTCCGCTGCCACAAAGAATAGGAGAAACAAATTATGGCAGCAGATCCAAGACAATTTACAGAACACAACGAAGTTGGCGGCGCCAATGTATATTACGAAGACAAGCGTATGGAAGAGCTGAAGAGCGCGGCCCCCAAGACCGATTCGCAGATCAGTACTACGGACGAATACATTCCCTTGCAGGATACAGACGGAAACCTTGTGAAGATCAACCCAGCGTCTTTCCAGGAAGCCGTGAGAAACGTCCTGGGAGGTTTACTCGCAAATAATGACAAGGGAGTGACAATTTCCGGCATTCCTGCGTTGTCTGGAAGTGGGGCCTCGCTTGACTTTGGCTCGGTCACCCCTGCCAACCTTGCATCAGTTCTGGGAGTTAGAAAACCTATTTCGAGTGGAGAAAATGTAGATAATTTTCTTGCCGAAGGACATTACTACTGGCTTAACGGTTGGCCAAGTGGTAGACCATCTGCCTCATATAACGCTGTAATGGACGTAAAGAAGATACCAGGAGAGGATTTTATAATTCAAGTTGTGTATGATTATGATGGCTTTATTTTTACAAGATGGCATCACAATAATGCTTGGGGGAGTTGGTCAAAATTGACTCCAACTACTATTACTACATAAAAAGGTGGGAAATCCCACCTTTTATGTTAATGCTGGGAGAATTGATAAGTAGTTTGAGTTCATATAATATTCTTCCTGTTCCTGCAAACGATACAAGAACTGTTGAAATTGGCGGTAATGCACTAATATATTATGTGGTAGCAGGACATAATTGGGATTCAGGTCTTTTTGTTCTGGAGGCAAGTACAATACATTTCATTAAACAAGGTACTACTACTATGGTAGTAACAAGCCCGTCCCATGCTACTATACAATTTGAGAATATCCATACAACTCCAGGTATAGTTCATTATTTTTATATTAGACTACAATAATAAAAGAGGTGGGGACTAACAATCCCCACTTTGTTATGTTAAAGCAATTCGCCTCCAACTTTTCCAATTGCTACCAGTCGCTTCACCATTTGACCATCTTACATATATAGCTTCGTTTTCGAACATCATAAGTATTTGGCATTTCATTAAATATCTATTTAATGTCATTAATATGCCATTACTTGATTGTTCCTCTGGTGGGATTCCTTGTGAGCCATAGTTGACATAATGATATGATCTATTCAATGCCGAGTCTGCACTGTTCATAGTATCTATGTCATACTCAAGTGGTAGTGCAAATATACCATTTTGAACTCCCAGAAGAGGTACTGGGAGTTCCTACAATAATGGCAAGTGGTTATCTTGGAAATGTAGCTGGCTCACCAACACCATATTATGGCACAATTGTTTTGTATAAAGCCTATTATCCAATATGGTTATGTTTTGGTCAAAGTCCACATGATATGTGGTATGGTATAACTGACAATGGAATTTATGATTTAACGCGTGTTGCATGGCGAGCTATAGCTTTTGCAACACAATAAAGTGGGGATTGCTCCCCACTCTTACAATTCTTTCCATTCGAGCCATCCTCCACCATAAGATTTTGCACGACAGAATACTTTGTTTGCTTCCGTGCAAAAAAGCAATTGTGCAATGCCATAATCGTTGATATCCCTATTGTATTTTACGACAATCAAAATGTATAGGTCAGTAGTTGTGTCTCCAAGAGGTGAATGCTGTGCTGTCGCCCATGAAGAATATACACCGCCCGACATACATGTGTTAAAATCTGAAATGCCACCTCTAAATGGATCAAAGAGTATGTCTCCCAGAAGAGTTACTGGGAGTTAATAAAAAAATAAATGGTGTTTCGAGTAGATTTATATCTTCACAAAGTGGGTGGTATCGTATAGCAAAGTTAGATGAAGTTGACTGTGCTGGTTTCTTTTTTGCAACTGACAAGTTTGAGAATATTCCAGGGCCAAGTTATATTATTGCCGTTTGCAAAGAGCATGTATGGATGAACGCAAAATTAATTTTTAAAAATACATCATCCGATTTAGGAGCACCAAGAATTACTAAGGTCAGAGTATCCACTGTTGGGACTTCACTATACTTAGAGGTGTATCAAAGTACAGATAACGCTGGTTATGTATCTTGCGGATTTATAGGAAATGCGGTTTCTCCTGTTGACACATTAGACGAAGGAACACCAAGTTTGGAAACGGTAATTGAATTATAGTAGACAAATATCTAAAAAGTGGGGAGCAATCCCCACTCTTTCTTTTCCAACTGGGAGTAATTAAACCTGTTTATAGTATATTACAAGACTGTATGGCGAAAGTTGAACCAGGAATTTATGGTCTTGGTGCAGATACAGTAAATGCACCATTCAGATACGGATACGTTATTTATTTCCCACACAACAACAATAACCAAATCAAAATCGCCTTTAATACCAGTTCAGGATATCCTTTAGCAACTATGGTTGGTGCTGGTACTTGGGTTTATTTTGATAGAGCTACAACATAAAAAGTGGGGAGCAATCCCCACCTTTTGCTATGATATAGATATTGTTTTATATTGACTCCATCCATATTGGTAATGCCAACACCTTGCTTTGACACTGTCGATGCCGATATATGACGCTGACTCTGTATGAAACTTCACTTTAAATTGCACCACATTTACTGAATTATATGCTATATTTAAAAGGATATTAAGACCATCGTCGCCGCAAGGAGGGTTGATAGCCCTCCTTTAATTATTTAATTAAGAAAAAATCTTCCATGGACTCCAATGACTACTAAAGTATCGAACAGCAAATATAGGAGCAGCCGTTGAGCCTTCGGCTACAAAAGCTCTTCTAAACGCTATTTCGCCTATTACATTATTTGATGTATTATATCTAAGCACATCCGCATTATAGTTATTTACCCAAGGATTATCCGGATTGCTGCCATCCATAGTGTAAGTGGTCACTCCCAGAACGGATGGTTCAGTCACATTATATTTCTATAAAGATGATGGCTCTTCTATGTGGACAAAGAGATTGGATAATACTCCATAAAAAGGTGGGCAATAATATAGTAACAATAGTGGGGACTATCAATCCCCACTATTTGTGCTATAATAAAGAATGCCATCCGCCTTCAGCTCTATTAGAAGTCCAAGAATATCTAAATGCTGCCATAGGAGTACTTGCATCAAAGTAGAATTGGATTGCACCATGATTAGACGGGCCTATGGAAATTAAAAGTCCAGCACCTGTTGCTCCTGACGGAAAGTTTTCAAAAGTGTCACCATTAAATGTGTATGATACAATTTTCCCTTGTTCTATCATTGTGTTTGCGTCAATAAGCGTCCCATCAAATCTTGTAGTCTTAACTCCCAGGACTTCTGGGAGTTAGGGTTTTAAATGTACTGTTCAATCTTTACGCACCATACACAATAAATAACGTTGGAAGTAGTGTTTTAGTTTTTGTAACTTATGGGTATGGTAAAAAATGTTATATTGGTTATGTCTGTGACCAAGATAACTCACTTGTTGAGTTACACAATACGGTGTTGAATAGCTTTAATATAACATACAACAGCGATAACTCACTTACATTTTCATGTACAAACGGCTCGTATGGGATAAATTGTGTAATACTTGGACATTAAAGTGGGGAGCAATCCCCACTTTGCTATTGTGTTTAACCAATTTTTTTCCATCCAATTCCAGACCAAATACCAGTCGTAATTCTTACATACACTTCATTTGCTGTATTAATTGCGATTTGGATTCTAAAACTCATGCTATAACTAATAACAAAAGTATATGGAGTAACTGGGTTTGGGTGTCCTGTTACTTCTGGGCCTCCAAAAAACGTCCCTTGATCCATTATATTGTCAAAGTCATATCCTGATGATAACGGTATTGTAGTATTTATACCTCCCAGAAGGTTGATTGCCTCCCACTATTTATAGATCATCCAATCCAAATACAAACATAGATAATACCTGCTCGGACTCCGTTGTATTGTATATCTTTATTCCGTTGCCAGTTTCTTTATAGAATCTACATCCGTTGTCATCTGTTTCATCCATACCAGAATACCATGGAATGATTTTTGTCTTTGGAGAGTTGGCTCCAAAACGATAAATCACATAGGCTCCCAGATATGTAAATATTGTGGTATCAGTAGAAGCACCAGCGGCAAGCGTTTGAACTACTTTGGTAAAATGGAACTGAGCTCCCAGAAGTCCTGGGAGTTGGGTTGTATGATGTATATCCAGGACACGATTTATATATAAACGATAGAAAAGGCTTTTTTCATGGCTATAAACAAACTGGCGGTGTAATAGATATTACTACAGACCCTTGTAATACTGTTACTTTCGGTAATGCCCAAATTGTCACTTGGGCGGATGATCATACTAACATACACATTCGTATTAGATTATATAACGAATCAACAGGTACTTGGATTGCAAGAGATATTTGATAAATAAAGTGGGGATTATTAGTCCCCACTTTATTAACCTACAGAAATCCATGGAGAGTCAGAGCCAAATCTAAACCAAAGTTTGTTGCTGCTTCCTACACCAATTTTGCAGTCATTAGTTATGTTGAAGCACCTAAAATATCCTTCAGGATAACCTGTTGGAGTTCCATCGTTCAAATCTGCTGCGTAGTAACTATTCAGAGCTATTTCCATTCCTCCAATCTTGCTACGCTGTGTTCCAAGGAACTTTGGAACTCCCAGAATGGAAAGACTTATAAAAGTGGGGATTGTTAGTCCCCACTTTATCTTAATTAAGTTTTATCCAGCTGCTCCAAGGACCACCCCATGCCATACGTGAATAAACTACAATGTCATTACCAGTTGTTGTTACCATTATGTTCATTCTTGCATAGCCACCACCTTGGATAACATTAACAACCCCAAAAGAGCCTGCAGAAAGATGCGTACCAGAATAGCCAGAAAGAGAATATGTACCATTAAGTGATGAAGATATAGCTTCTATTTGTTCGTCTGTAGAAACATGTCCTCTATACACCATACCTCCCAGAAGAGCATACATAGCGATAGGAAAAACGTACATCAATAATCTATATTGGGGACGTGACTATGAAGGATATACTATTCAATGGGCTAAATGTAGTGGTACACCTATTTAAGCAACACAATAACAAAAGTGGGGATTATTAGTCCCCACTTTAAATTGTTACCCACTGACTCCACGTATTCCATCCGCTCCATTTAAACCTTATTTGTAAAGTTGTAGGATGTGGGGGTGAAAGAGTTATATCTGCATTTATAAGCATCTGGAATGAAACACCATTCAAATTAGTGTCTGGTTTTCCAAACACTATTAAAAACCCATTATTATGCCACTGGTAAACACCATAATCCAGATATGTTATATCCACACTATTATCCAAATAGATAATGCTTTTGGCTCCTTTTAAAACTCCCAGAAGTCCTGGGAGCATTTCCACCATTTACAGGAAACGATTTATTGTCTATATCCCCCAATAACTTTATTACGAAATCGGGAGTTTACTTCATAAACAAAGGTCAAGAAGGAAGTCCTGATTCCACTTCGCAATGGATTATTATTTCACATGCTATAATTAGCAATAATACCCCTTTTGGAGTACAAATAGCTTTTGCTGTTGATAACAACAATGTATATTATAGAATGATATGGGCTCAAATAAGGGGATGGCAGGTGCTTAAATAAACTTAAAGTGGGGAGCAATCCCCACTTTTAATCTGTGTTTTTAATTTCTTATCTTATCGACATAAACATAAAAAAAGTCGATTTTTCAGATGGACGCTTTATTTCGAGAGTGTATTCACCGTTCTTTATTACCGTAGCACCACAATCTGTATCTGAAATCTTTTCTACATTAAAAGCATTTATATTATACACAGAAGTTGAGCCATCAGTAACATTTGCAATTATTAACAACCCATATCCGTATGCTACTCCACTAAGAACATAACTTTCATCTGTTAGTATTAGGCCTCGAATTACTCCCAGCACTGGGAGCTCTTACATTTAAAGAAATATTTTCTGGTTGTACAGATTCAACGGTTGATGGGTTGATTGGTCAAGTTCGTTTTGATAATTATTCTGGCTACAATGGAACCTATACATCTTATATGGACTATGGTGTGCTTCTTACCTTTTCTAATATTGGTGGTTATTCACTCCAATTAATGTATAGTATGGGTGTTGGCACAAGGAAATACAGAATGGCTAATACGGTGACTTGGCTGGCGTGGCAGGATTTTTAAAGTGGGGAATAATCCCCACTTTATTTATGTCAAGGTTATCTTTTTCCAAGAACCCCAAGTCATATCCCCGCGCACTCTTATAAATATTTCATTATATTTACCAAGATAATTACTTATTAATTGTAATGCTCCCCCTCGCTCACTATCTACAATATAACCCAAAACCACCAATAGTCCGTATCTTGATGTGTCTCCATAATCAGGTAACGGATTGTTTAATGCATCTGGTGTACATCTTAGCATTCCATTTGTACGGATTGCGTTTAAGTCCCCGCTATAATCTACAGCGTAAACCTGTCTCATCACTCCCAGTGCTGGGAGTTAAACTGGGTGAAGATGGTTACTCCTCTGATTTAAATAACGTTTTGAGCAACCCCTATAAAATACAAACAACAGCTTTTGCCTATAATACCGCTAATAAACCTCCTGTATCAGGTAGTTCCGACATGCAAAGCGGTGTGGCTATTTATATTCCAGCTTTTGTTTATTCTTATATAATGGGAATACAAATAGCATCAAAATTTGATGGAAGTGATATTTTTATAAGAGTACTATGGACTGGAAGTTTTTCAGTGTGGAAGCAAATATCACTAACATAAATAAAAGTGGGGAGCGATCCCCACTTATCTTTATGGCCAAGAAATCTCGTGATAATCACTTGGAATGGATTGTATTAGTTGGAATGTCCATCCAACACTACTTACTACACGAACAAAACCAGATGAGTTATCTGGTATTTGAATAACTATACCACCTTCTTGACCATCTTTAGCATAAATATGACATAAAGTATACGACTCACCAAGGCCTTGCATCTTATACGTACCAGTAAAAAAAGATGGGGATATTACAAATTGACCAATTACACCACCAATATACGCATATACCTCAATGCTCATCCCGTTCCATATTGACATCGGTTTTAATTCATAAATACCAAGCGAGCCAATCATCTCTGATAATACATAAAAATTTTGGCGTGCAACTCCCAGTTTGTATCAAGTTACATCAAATGTCCTTGGATAATTAAAAGGTGGGCTAACAACCCACCTTTATTTACATTTCTACCCAACTTTTCCATCCATTCCAGTATTCCCTATAAAACGCTCCTCCAACAGTGTTGAAAGATATTTGAAAACATAATGCATTGTCTGTATCTCCAATACTGATTAGCCAGTACCATCCAGTTGGTGTCGGAAAGTTTTGTGGACTATCAATTGACGTTGCGGACATATAAGTGCCAATTTTGTTTGCGTCATTTTGTTCGCCAGTAAAACGCAATCCTCCCAGGTGTCTTCCAAAGAGATTGCGATGCCGTCTCTTTGGAAGAGCGATTTCGTTGGCCGCAGAATATGCGGCATCAACCCGCAAAGGCGTTATCCGAAGCTCTCTTCATCCGGAGATTCCTTCTGTTGCCTGAACAGCTTCTTCGTGGATTTGATAAGCGATTCCTCTTTCCCGAATATGTAGTACTTCTGAGTGGTCTCCATCTTTGAATGGCCGAGTATCATGGCAATGTCGCCCGTGCCGAGCCCGAGGCTGTTCAGCATGGTCGAGCAGGTCTTCCTGGCAAGGTGGAAGTGAACACGCTTCTTGATGCCGATGCGTTCGGCTATGGACTGGATGATGCGGTTCCCTGTCGAGTTGCATTTGACGCATTTGCAGAGCCTCGTGATCGGCTGGTAGCTGTCGATGATTTCCTGTCCCTTGCCCCAGAACAGCGTCTTGATGGGGATGGTGACGTCGCGCTTTGTCTTGTACATCCGCTTGCGTATGATGCCGCCGCTGATCTCGGCTTCGTCGAGTGACGTCAGGTCGCTCCACCTGAGTCCCGTGTAGACGCCGAGCAGGAACAGGTCACGCACCTTCGCCTCCTTGCCGGTCAGCCTGGCACGCTCAATCTTGCGGAGCTCGCCCCTTGAAAGGAACTCCTGCTTGGGCGTCATGTTGCCGATGACTATCCACTTGAAGGGGTCCTGAACGATGATGTCGCGCTTGATGGCCTCCTGCGTGAGGCAGTGGAGCATCTTCAGGCGGCCTTTGATGGTGTTCTCCGACAGCCCTTGCTGCAGCATGGCGGAGCGCCACCGCTCGATCCAGTCGTGGTCGATGGTGTTCATTCTGATCCGCCTGTCGAACTTCTCGGTCTCGCGCGACAGGGTGCGGTAGGCATCCTTGGTCTGGCGGCTGCGGTTGCTCGGCTCGATGACGGCGTTGACGAACTCCTCGACCGAGGCCGACGGCTTGGCGCCGGACCTGACGGCCTGCTTCAGCTGCGAGAGCGCCATCGGCTTGCCGTGCAGCAGCGAGTCGAGCTCTATCTCCTCTATCTGGTGCATCTGCCTGGCGAGCCAGACGGTCAGCTTCGCCGCATTGGGATGGTTGACGACCTGCCCGTTACTCCATTGGTCGGGGTAGAGCATGACCTGTGTCGACAGGTAGATTCTCTTGGCGCCCTGCCGCGCCTCGACGGCTACCGGTGACCGGCCGTCGGCGTTGAGTTTGTTACCGTAGTTGTAGCAAAGACGGTAGCGGATCTTCTGGTGTCTGCTTGCTGTCATCGTTCATGGGTTTTTAGACTTTTCTTGGAATATATTCCAAAAATCGTCTGGCACGCGGGACGAGCCATGCAGCCCGGGCCGTTCGTCCTGCGTCCAGCGAGGCGCCAGACCTGCTTCCAGGTCCCGTTGGCCGAAGGCGTAAACGATCTTTACACGGCCAGGTATCCCGGAGAACGTCTGTTTGCCGCCGCAAATATAGCGAAAGTTCCCGTAACCCTCAAAACTTTTAAGGAGTTTTTCATGCCCTTGCCCTTGTTTTTTGACGCATGGAATGCTATTTTGCCGTTGGTAGTAACGACTAAAGACAGAATGCGCTATGGGTTTCGGAACAGATAGGGGAACAGGGCCGCCTGCCGCCACGGCGACGGCGCCAGCCTGGAATCGCTTTAACGGCAAGGGCGTACTTGTCGCCGAGGTGGTGTGCTATGTCGTACTGATATTGGCAGCGTCATTCGGTTAGAAAAGAAAAAGAAAAAGGGGCACAGGTTTACACTGTGCCCTCTTTTTTTAAAAAGAACTCGGGCAAAAGCGATGTGAAAGTCTCTCCAACTGCTAAACTTTGTTAAGCAGCGGGCTTATTTTTTGAACCTTGACGAGAACAGTTTGATTTTGGTCCTGAACGTTCCAGGCTTCAAACCGAATTTCTCCGACAACTCCTCAATACAGTTATAATAAAGGTCTTTCTCGACGAATCGGCGGTGGAGGTATTCACGGTATGCGGCGAAATACTTCACGTCGTTGACGGAGACTTTATTGTTTCTGAGAAGCGTTAAGAAATCTTCAAACGGCTCAATATAGTCAAAAACAGTGTCCATTGTCTGAAAACTTTTGGTTAACTTTGCATTATCGTTTGATTCAAACAAGTTTGCAAAGCATAATGTTTGCTATCACAAAAAGTCTGCAAGCCTCCTTGGTGAAGCGATGTCCAATGGACGAAACAACGCAGGAGGTTGCAGACCGTAGGGGGCGAGTCTTGTCGGCACCAAGACAAGCCCCCGATTTTGCCTTATGTAATCATCTTATATTCCTTTCCTTGCACTTTAAACGGTTAAACGATGTTTGTTCGCATCGGCATGCCCGAGTTGTGCAGACAAAGGTAATCTGACTTAGGGACTGGTTTGGGACAACCTTGTTTGCGGGATTGAAAAACACGCCTAAAGATGTCTGTGAATACTTGGTTGGCAAGTGATTAATTCCGAATTTTGCAGCGGACGGGAAAGCCCCGTTCTTCAATTATTCACAACACAAAAACATCAAGATTATGGCATTAGAGATGAATGATTTGATGATGCTGCGAGGGATGGATTCGAAAGAGGGTCTTTCGCCCTATGAGCAGTACAAAGTCGGTTACATGCAGCAGAAGAACCACACCAGTGGTATCGGAGTTGCAGGACTCGTTCTCGGCACTGTCGGCACGGCAGTAGGTGTAGGTGCATGGCTCTTCGGTGGTATGTACGGCAATGCCAAGGCCAACCAGGCCAAGGAGGTTGCTCTCGCCGCCAAGGAGATTGCAACCCTGCAGAACGGCGCCACACAGCGTCAGCTCGACCAGCTGACCAACCTGTTTGCCGCTGAGCGTCAGGAGCGCATCGCTGGCGACCAGACCATCACGCAGACCGTCAACGACACCGTGAGCGGCAGTCAGCAAGGGACGCTCTCTGCACAGCAGGCTGCTGAACTGAGCGCAGTGAACAGTGTGATGACGCAGACCTACTCAGACTTCGTGACTGGTCGCGCATCGCTGAACCCGACGCCCGTCAGCCTGTACTCGGCTCCCCAGCCTTGTGCTTGTCCGGCCAGCGGCTGCGGTTGCGGCGCGTAAAGGTTTCTTGTAGGCGGCGGTTTTGCCGCCGCTTACTTCCTTTCCAAAATTTCACGGCAATATAATATGTTTGGATATGGTAAACGAAAACGACGTATGCAGATGGTACAACAGGGATTAAGGGCAACGAGCAAGAGCAGTCTGAAACTGCAATGCCTCTTTTGTGCGAAAGGCGACCTGAAGGAGGCCAAGGAACTCTATGATTTCTTCGCGAGCGACATGCCAGACCTGCCCGACCAGGACCCTGTGCCGCCCACGTGGCAGCAGAACACGGCACAGACCATCAACGGCATCATGGACTGGGTGAAAGAGAACCAGGGGACGCTGGCACAGGCTTACGACTTCATAGCGGGCATCGCCCGCCGCACCGCTGCCGCCCATCAATCAGTAACAACTAATTCACGGCATTATGAATGAACAGAATCAACAGCATGGGCAGGAGACACCGCTCGGCGTGTACCCCATCAGTTTTGAGATTTATGCGCACAGCCAGCAGGAGGCTGAGGACGCTCGCATGGCTATCATTGCTTTTATCGGCCTGCATGCCAGGCAGGGTCGGGCGATCACGGGCGAGAAAATCGCCAAGGCCGTCGCCAACTGGGACAAGAACCCGATTGTAAGGTCAAAAGTTATCCAATACTTTCAAGAGTAGAAAGAATTGGAAAGAACTGGAAAGTATTGGCAATATTTGCAAAGAATAGTAAGAATTATCAGGAATTATCAGGATTATGGAACAGAATCAGAATCAGCAGAGCGGGCAGTTCAAGTGCCCCGGCAACTGTCTGCAGTGCCTGCCCGCACAGCGGCAGTATTGCGCATCGCAGCACGCCTACGCAGCCGTGTTCGACCCCAACGGCGAGGGCGAGCTCTTCCCGAAGGAGTTTGCCGTATCGGAGCCCGCAACCGATGCACCTGCAGAGGCGGCGAAATAAGCCTCGAAAATGCCGATGGACTTTTGCTACCAACAAAAGTCCACCTGCACAAAAATACAGCGCAAGACGTGGAGCGGCGCACCAAAAGGCTCCCAAGATAATCAACAAAAAACTAAAGTATTATGGCAAACTGTAACTGTAATTGCAAGAACGGACAGGACGCGCTTGACTTCCTGACTTCCGTTCCTGGCGGCACCGCTGCCAATGCAACGTATCAACTGGGACTGACCCACTACACTTGTGGCAACCGCAAGATGCTCGTGGCTGACCCGACGCATCCCGTCATCTCACAACTGACGGCGACACCCGTCGGCACGCCCATCGACCTCGGCAACGGCACCTTCTGCCAGGAGTGTCAGATTGCGGGCACCGTCACCTACAAGCCCTGCAACTCCTGCTCTCCGCAGACCGAGTATGTCAGCCAGCGCGTCTGCCTGCCGTGCTCGTCGGCTGTATCGCCCACGCTCACCATCGGTACCGTGGCCGCCTCGCCGAAGCCTATCACGTATTACACAAACAACGGCTGCGGATGCTGCCAGGGAACATACCCCTGCACCAACCGCATCGCCGTCACCACGTCGATTAACGTGACAACGGCATAAGGCATGAACTGGCTCGACGCACTGATGATTGTCTTCTCCGCGACAGCCGCCAACCACCTCGGACTGGTGGCTGCCGCCGAGAGCGTCGTCCGTCACCGTCTGCCAGTCCTGAACTGTCCAAAGTGCGCGGCATTCTGGCTGGTACTCGCCTATGGCTTTGGTTGTGAAATCTACTTCACAGCCACCCACCATTTCGAGCAGATCCTCGAATTGTTTGCCGTCGCCTTCCTCTCCGCATGGTCGGCCATCTGGCTCGACCTCTTAATGGGAATCATTGATCAATTATATATAAAGGTATATGACACGTTTTATCCAACAACAGATACCACCGACACCGACGCGCTCGATACCACCGACTCCGTGCCCGATGTGTCCGAGTAGCGTCCTGTATGCTGCGGTATCACCGCAGCCAAAATCCGAAACAAAATCGGAAAAGGCACCGAAACAGACACCTAAACGTCAAAATAAGAAATAAAAATCGCCGATTTTTGCTTATTTCGACGAAAACGTGAAAATAAGCAGGTTTGAATCGGCTTAAAGTCTAATTTAAACAGAAAATAAGATGACAACACCACAAGAAATGAAGGAGCGTTACATGAGTCTGTACGACTACATGTCGCAGAGCCGCGACCCGAAGAATATGAAAGCCTTCGGTTGCGTGATGACAGAGATGATGGACTACCTCGTGGCCAACAAGCCAGACGTCGCCGAAGAGATGATTGACAAACTGGAGGCAATCAAGTGGCACCAGTATCTCACCCCGAAGGAAGCGGAGAAGATTGTCGCTGGTATGGAGCCGAAAGCACCGTGGAGTCGCGAGGTGTGGAAGAACGCCATGGAGTCGTTCGGACTGCCACTGGAGGAGATGCCAGCCTACAACCGCTGCGCACTCTGG
>CACYKE010000067.1 GCA_902774925.1 uncultured Prevotellaceae bacterium
CACCTCGTTGGTCGAAGTCATCAGTTGTGAAAAACCACTGCCGACAGCTGCATTGCCAACAGCAGGAAAATCCTGTACCTGCTCCATTTCGGTCGTCGTCGTACCAGGACTATTATATGAGGTCATGACATTGGCACTATAAGAGAGTTTGGCGTGCTGACCGCTGACAAACACGCTGCCGCCAGCCTGCCGGTTGCCCAACGAGGCACGCACTGAGCCATTGTAGCCATTCAGGGTTTGCGCGCCCATCTGGGGAATCTTGTTCATCACGATGTTCAGAATACCTGCCCCACCCTCGGCATCGTATTTTGCCCCAGGATTAGTGATGACCTCGATGCTCTTAACCGCAGTGGCTGGCATGCTCTTGAACACCATCGAGGGGTTCGACGAGAACATCACATTGGGCAGACCATCAACATACACCTTGAACGACGATGATCCGTTGACGCTGATATTGTCCTGACCGTCGACCGTCACCTTAGGCACCTTGCGTAGCATGTCGAGCACGGTGTACGTCTTCGAGTCCTCGTCCTCTGCCACGTTGTAGCTCATCTTGTCCACCTCCATCTTCACCAGCGGTTTCTGGGCTACAATTTCCACACCCTTCAGCATCGTCTCGCTATCCTTAATATATATAGTGCCGAGGTCGACATACGTCTCTTTACCCAACTCGATGGTCTGGCGCAGTTCTTCCTTGCCGACGCTGCTGAACACCATGTCGAAACGGCCCTTGCCCTTCAACTGCTGCGAGAACTTGCCGTTCTCGTCAGTTAGGAACATGGCCACGGGCTTGTCCTGCTTGTCGGCCTTGAATACACGAACGGTAGCGAAGGGCTCGCCTTCGTTCAGCGTCTTGTCCATCAGCACACCCGTTACGGTGGTTTTCTGGGCCATTACTACTGCTGAGATAGTCAGCATCATTGTCACGAGGATTAACCTGAATTGATTCATTTGTTTCATAAGCTTTTGCTTCTTGCTTTGTTTTTTGATGTAAAGGTATGGCAAATAATCACACGCCCCAAACCACTTTCGACGAAATGCGCCCTGTCATTCGACGAATTAACGACGGCGCTGACGTGACAGGATGTAAAGCAGTATATCAAGCGTATGCGTGCTCGTGACCCAGAGCTTCGTCAAATCAAAGCGAGCCACTGTTCAACAACGGCTCGCTTTGGATTATTAAGGAATGGGAATGGTCTGTCATCCGAAATCCCAGTCTGTTTCGTAGTGGTCGAATTTGATGCCCTCGATTTCTAGCATTAAAGGTAGCAATTGCGAGCATTAATGGTAGCAATCGTTAGTATTAATAAACTTGAATTCCTTGGGCAGGGAATATTTTTCTCTGGGCAGGGCGCAAAATTTCTCTGGTGCATTTTAGTGCAGTTTTAACGAATCACAACTTTACGTCCATTGGTGATGAAGACGCCTTTGGTGGGACTGGCCGTCTTGCGACCGGTGAGGTCGTAGTAAACGCCATTAGATGGGGAATCAGACTTGACGGTCTCTATTCCGGTGCCAGAGTTTTCCCATTCGAGCGTATATATTTTGGTGCGAGATTTTTTAGTCTCAGTAACCTTTACCACGTCACCCTCGCCATTCAACTCGTACGTATAATTATACGAATAAGGGCCATCGCCATCTTCGGTAAAAGAGAAGTTCTCAATAAGTCCCTTCGGCAGTTCGCCCAGATAGGGATAAACAGCCAGTTTCTCATCAAGATCCGATGGGAAATATTCACCAAGACCAAACAATGCATGTACCAACGGATGGGTCGAGATATTGTTAAACGTAAAAGTGGCATGGAACGGAATGTCACCCTCACTTGCATGGAAAGTATATTCCGTTGGGTTGTCGCCATCCCATACATATTCCGAATAATCTCCAATATCTAAGCCGTCAACAATTTGTTTTAATTTATTGCCATCATAAATGATGTCGCAATTAGTATAGCAGTCAAAGAAAATAGTTGCCCACACCAGTCTTCCGTTTGACAGCTTATAAGTGATAGGTTCTACTCCGTCGTCGTTGAGTATTTCGTCGTCACCATAATAAGTATAGTTGTGAACTCTGTTGCCATTCTCAGAGGCATATTTGAGAATACGTCCTTGGTCGTCGTATTCCATGACATACTTCGACTTTGAATTACCACTTCCCTCCGTAAATGACACCAACCTCTTGTTGGCAAACTGTGAACCGCTCTGAGCACAAGCCACAGAACTGATGACTGCGCATAATGCAATTAGGTAGAATTTCTTCATAATAATAGTCCTTTAGCTGTTTTGTCCTTAGTTATTTGTGCAAAGGTAGTGATAATTGAACAAATATACAAATTTTTGAGCAGTGAATGCAATGAATGCTTGCATTTTTATTCTTTTACCTAAAGGTGAAAAGTGTGGCGTTGCAATGCTGAGTCGTGAAAAAATTCGCCAAAAAGGGCAAATTATTTTGGATTTTTTTTGTTGAATCGAAATTTTATAGGATCAACTTTTGTAGAAAAAACTTGAGAAAATGAAAGGTTCGTTAATATATCTTCACACACGGTTAACACTTCCGGGCATATTGGGACGCAGATTGAGGTCTAGTCTGCTCTGGGGTTGCTCTAAGGATGTTCCGAGTTGTTCATGGCGAAATGAATGGGATGAGCGAAAAACCGAATATTTTTAATTAAATTAACAAAATGATATCCAGCAAAAATAAAACAGCTTGCGATGTTGTTACTTTCAAAAATAATGCTTATCTTTGCGGAGGATATGGAGAAAGGCATGACTCCAGAGAGATAGATTATGTTAGAAAGCTGTTATTATAAAGGAAAGATTGAGGCGGGGTGCGACGAGGCTGGACGCGGATGTCTGGCAGGAAGCGTGTATGCCGCAGCGGTGATATTGCCCGAAGGGTATCAGAACGAGTTGCTGAACGATTCGAAGCAGTTGACGGAGAAGCGTCGCTATGAGTTGCGGGAGATTATCGAACGTGACGCGGTGGCGTGGGCCGTAGGTGTTGTGACACCTGAGGAAATTGACAAGATCAATATCCTGAATGCGTCGATCCTGGCTATGCACAGGGCGTTGGATCAGTTGCAGGTGCGTCCGGAGGCGATTATCGTGGACGGCAACCGGTTTAAGCCGTATTATGAAAGAGGTGAGGGGTCAGAGGTGAGAGGTGAGAAATTACCCCATACCACAATAGTCAAGGGTGACGGAAAGTATCTCTCGATAGCTGCTGCCTCGATATTGGCCAAGACCTATCGTGACGACTATATGAACCAGTTGGCTGAGGAATATCCGCAGTACGACTGGCTATCGAACAAGGGCTACCCCACGAAGAAGCACCGTGAGGCCATCAAGCAATACGGCATTACGCCCTATCACCGCAAGAGCTATAATCTGTTGGGCGACGGACAACTAAGCCTCAACTTCGAGGATTAGTTGACCTTGGAATGAAGGGTGTTGAAGATGCGTTGCTTGAGCCGCTCTGCCTGTTCAGGTGTCAGCAGGTCGCATTCATCCAGATGCAAAAGAATGTCATAAGCCTTCAGATAGGCAGAACGAATGGGTGGTGCAGCAGATAAATAGGTTGCCCAATAGGACTCTCTATCTGGTGCACAATCCATCACGTAACGGATGAAGTCGTCGTCACGCAGAAATTGCTCAACCTTGGTATAGATGGCTCGTTTCATTTGATTCGTCGTTAGTTAGCATTATCATTTGCTACTATAAAGACGAACCACCGCGAAAAATGTCATCAATTAATTACATCGCCGCTTCCCTGAGTTTCAACATACCCCGATGCATCAGGTTGCGAACCGAGTGGTAGTTCATGTGCATGATGCCGCAGATCTCGTCATACTTACGCTCCTCGAGATAGTAGAGCGTGATGGCTTGACACTGACGACGAGTCAGATGCTTCATCAGATGGGCTACTTGGGCAGATTGCATGGCTTCGCGCTCCTGACAGAGGTAGTCGCGTTCGACATCCTCAGCAGCATGGCGGTATTCGTAGCTTTCCACCTCGTTGGGGTTGGTGAATGTCTGACGACGGAACTCGTCGAGCAGACGGTTTTTCAACGAAATCAACAGATAAGAACACAGGTTGTTGATGGCATTCTTGTCGTTGCGTTTCATGTACACCTTCACGAAAACATCGTGAATGCAGTCCTTCAAGAGCTCTTGGTCGCTGGTCATCTTCAGGCCATAGTTGTAGAGCATCTGAACGTACATGTCGTATAATTCAGCGTACGCCCGGTCGTCGCCTGAGCAGAATTGTGCCACCAATTGCTGGGTGCGAATTCTTAATTTACTTGGCACCATAGTCGATTAGTATATTATGTAGTAGTTTGTATTTCGGTGCAAAGTTAAGGAAAAAAGCCAAACTACAAGCAAAATAAAAGTTAAAAAATGGGAAAACTGACAATTGTGCCACTTTTCCCATTAAATTGTTACTTCTTTTTCAACCAATAAATGCCTTTCGACTCCAAGGTTACAGGGGAAGACGTATCGCGCAATCGGGTAACTGTTCCCGTTTTTTCATCAATAGAATACATGGTGTATTTGCCTTGTCCCAAATCTATGTTATATGACCCTTCTGATGCGCGATAGAACAGGTAACCGTTATCGCCAGACAACATATAGAAATCATCCACAAAAGACGGACGGGGAACCATCTGCGACAATTCAGCGAGGAAAGCTTTATCCGTCACAGGGATTGCAGCACAGGAACCACCAGCCATCAATGCGGCCCAGCACAGTTCGGGTGCCTTCTGGGCAGAATAGATGACGGCCTTGTCAGGATATTGCTTACGGTATTCGCTGACGGCACGATAGACATCCTCGAAACGGGCACTACCCGTGCGGATCTTGCGCATATACTGACGTTGAGCCATGTTGACGCCTCCTGGAGGCGCATACTCGCCTTTGTTGTGGTAGAACCACTGTTCGATGTCGATGATATCGACGATTTTCGAGCGCACAGGATCTTTCAGGATAGCGTCCTGCACATCCTTGTTGACTGCAAGGTCGACGAGGACAGGACCGTTCTCCTCTTCCCACTCCGCAATGACGTCGAGCCAGAACTGCACGAAATGCAGGGGACCCGTAAACTCCTCACCAATAGAATGGATGACGTTGGGCTGACCCTTGAAGGCATCCAGCGACTGGCGGATGTACTGACGATGCAGTTCGCGCAAGGTAGGATTCTCCACATCATAGAACAAGGTAGCCGTGAAGATGCGCTTATCGCCTGTAAAATTAACAGGCTCGAGGAACGGCGTATTGTTGACGTTGTTCGCTGTACGCCAAGGGCAATCCACCCAATGGGCACCAGCCTCAAGGATGTTGTGCTGGAAGTAGTGCTGGTTTTTGAGCAAGAGCCCGATGGATTCGGACTTTTTCGCAAATTGCTGCAAGCGCCAGAAGTACCATTTATTAAGGGTCGTCAGGTCGTATTTGGTCATTCCGTCCCAAGCCAATTGGCTTTTAGCTGTTGGCTTTTGGCTATTAGCGCCTGTGCGGGCGAAGGGCTGTTCGTAGAAGGGAGCCCAGGCGTCGCCGTTCTTGCGACGGATGCGTTCGTGGTCGTCACGACGACGGTCCGTCCAAAGGCCGTAGTTCTGACTGAACAACAGCGTGTGGTCGTGCTGCATCTGACTGATGACAGAATCGACTCGATCGGTACCGCCTGTCGTTTCCTGACCTGGCACAAAACGCGTCAAGGCATATTTTGCCTTCGCCATAGCGGCATCTGTCGTGCGTCCGTTCCACCAAGGCGTCTGATGTTTACCACCTACGAGCACACTATTGTTCTTCGTCAACCAGCCATTGACTATCTCATAATGATTAGATTGGTACACGCGCGAGGGCACTTCCTGATAGACGAAGGGTTTGAGTTTACCTTGCGATATATCGCCCGTAAACACAGCGGAGTCAATCCACATCTGCAAAGTGGTGCGAGGCTGCAGTGCTTCCTCAGCCAACTGCATGGCCTCCTCAATCGTTGGCGAACTGCTGGCATTGGTGTTACGCTCCAGCACGCGGCACTGACCACTGACGTCGCGACCCAAACGTTTCTCTAACTGTGACGCATAGAGCGAATAAGGACGGACGTGTTCGTTCATGTCAGAATACTCGCCATTGCCCTGAATCTGACCCCAACAGCCAATGGAAAAGTTTTTATTAAGCGAGTCAGGCGAATAACAGAAGAGTCCTGAGGCCGTCGACTGCCACAGCGTGCTGTTGGCAGTACTCCAACCTGCACCAAACTTCTCCAGTTCCCAGTTTTTGAAGACGAGGTCGTTACCATCGATATTGACAATGTCAAAGAGAATGCCTGGTGCCCACGAAGAAATAGCGCCACTGGGACCAAAACTCTCGAAACTCTCGCATTGCACGAAGGCATTAGGACCAGAAGCCGTATGACCTACGGCAAAATCGTTGATGCCGTGTTCCGAGTAGCAACGCTGAAAAAGTATCTTTTCACCGAAAGTGAGGAAGGTACGACGACGGAAACCGCCAATCTCAGAGACAGGGTCCAGCGACTGGCAGTCCTCAACGGTAATCTGTTGTGCTGACTTCTGAATGACAACAGCGGAGCCGGCAAAATGACGGAAATTGACCATCCGCACCCAACAATTCTCAGCATCAGCCATATAGACTCCGTCCCAACAATGGTCTTCGTCCAATGGGCGGGCACGGTCGTAATCTGATTCGAGTGAGAGGTTTTCAATGCCACACTCGTTGATGAGGCCTGGTTGTTCGTAGATGATAGCCTTCGCCCCACCATAACGGCTGTCAATGTCGCAGGTGATAGGAGCATCAAGCGTCACCACATGGCCCTGAACCGCCAAAATTTGCCGATTCCAACGGAGGTCGATATCCCCAGGATGCCAAGCCCAATAGCCCATGCGCTTGCCTCCGCCAAAAGAGGCGCAACCGAGGTGGTCGATCCATTCCTGAGTGGAAGGACGCCAGATGGCGAGGCGGGAGCCTTGTTTCAAGGCGGTAAAACCGCCTTGCACACTGACCGTGAAAGTGCCTGCCTTGCTATCGGCAATGTTGAGAGTATCGATAACGTTTATCGCGTGCGTACCTTCTATATATATAAGAGCACCACGGTCGTAACCCGTCTTTCGCAGGATGGTCTTTTCGCGACCACTGCCTCGCAGCACGATACCACTGGTACGAATGCGCAGGGGTTCGCTGAGCGAGAAAGTTCCCTCACCTAACAATACGGCACCACGAAGCCCCGTCAGTTTGTCAGCCTTCTGCCGACTGACATAGTCGATAGCCGCCTGCAGTTGTGCCGCATCGTCGTCACCAGAGGGTTGTACATAGACGACGACATTTGCCGATGGAATGGGCATTTCTGAACGATGGTATCCACAATAGGAATAATCCATCGGCAACTCTTGTGCTACCGATGGGATAATGGTCGTCAGTAAGACTGATAGGGCAAATAAGTGTCGTCGCATGTTTTACTATTTCTTTGCGTCCTCTATTCGTTTCATCCAGGCGTCGCGCTCTTTCTTCAGGTCGTAGCCTCGATCAGAGAGCCAGTTATTGGTGCGTCCACGATACTTGTCGAACCAGAAGTGCTTACCTTTGGAATCGGCAGCATCCATCGCATACTCACGAGCCTCCTTGAGCCAGATGAGTATCTGTTGTTTTTCAAAGTCCGAGAGCGTAGGTATCATGTCCTGTGTGGCCTGATAATCACGTTTCAGACGACCGAACGTCATTCCGTCCTTCACGGCATCTATCTGTTCATCAGTGAGATAAAGCGCAAGGGCAGAAGCCAGTTCGAAATGATGCTTATAGAGCTCAGCTTGCAGAGCATCCTGTTGTGACTTGTCATATTTCGCATGAATGTCGTTCAGCAGGAAATAGCGGTTGGCAATGATATTGCATACATTACGAGCCTGTTTCTTGTCAGTAAGCTGGAGCCCGTCAACGATTTTCTGGGCACGTTTCTTGATATTCTCCACATAGGCAGAGTCACGCCCTTCGTAGTCGAGCGGTACCAATTGGGCATTTGCCGTGATGGTAAACAGCAATACTATCGCTGCAAGCAGTGTCTTTTTCATACGTTTACATCAGTTTTCCCTTGGCAGCCAGCGTATCGTAGTTGTTGTTCAGGTTACGCCAGTCCGTCTTGGTGTTGGGATTGATACCGTTAATATATTTTTCGATGTTGGTGTAGCCATCACCATTGCAGTCCTTGACAGCATCGCTGGCGTCGTTGGGATTCAATCCGTATTGTTTCTCCCACTCGTCAGGCATACCGTCACTATCAGTATCAACATAGGGCTCCCAAGCCTTGTACTCAGGATAGCCACCCATCTGACGCGGGTCGGTAATGACTCCCTGCTTGTAGGAGTCCTGAGGCAGACGACGATACTTGAAGAAGCCCTCTTCGTTCATCGATTTCTTGTTCAGGCCCCACATGTCGCCATAAGGATTCTGCTTCACACCAGTCTTCTTCTCTATTTTGGCCAACTCCTTCTCATAGTCCTTCACGTAGTAAGCCTGTCCTGTACGAACTTCCTCACATATACGCTGGTCAACGATATCACGGCAGGGGATTGTGGCACCAGCATTCGAGAGTACCCAGTCGAAGGCCTGCTCAGTACCCATAATCTTTACGTAAGGCATCTCGAAAGGCTCATTCGAGCGCATCAGAGCCAACTCCGTAGCATCCATCTCACCATCCTTATCAGCAGTCTGTATACCACCGTTCCAGTTGTCCTTTGTAATCTCTGGATAACCCTCCATGATATTGCCAACGGCATAGACGCGTCCGAACTGCTTGTAAGGGAACAATCCCTGCGAACGACTCTCAGACTTCACAATACGATGACCAATAGGACCGTCTTTCGGAGTCAGCGGACCTGGTTTATAGTAATTGTTGATGAAGTTCGACATGGTGCTGAACTCACCGCCATCGGCCGTACGGTGAACCCAGTTGTAGACTACATTATTGATGTAGTTAAACACACCGCCCCAGCCGATAGATGGGTTGCGACCTGTATTGTCGGCCCAAAGGTTGCGCATAAAGGTCGTGTTCTCACCACCGATGGTCGATCCAAAGGCATGATTCCATGTATCAAGTGCCTTGGCGGAAATGGTATTCTGGATAGTCACATTGACTGTAGGCTCCTTGCGGTTGGGCTTGCCGTCATGCATGTCGAACATATGACGATAGAACGAGATGTTTTCGTCCAATCCCCACTCGCACGAACAATGGTCAATCATAATGTTTCCCACAGGATTGCCACCAAAGGAGTCCTCGCGGTTGGTAACCAGCGTCTCACCACGGCGGAAACGCATGTGACGCACAATGACGTCGTGCGTATCGACCTGAAACGACTCACCTGCAATGCAGACACCGTCGCCAGGAGCGGTCTGTCCAGCAATGGTAATATAAGGTGCACGAACATAGATAGGTGACTTCAGGCGAATGATACCGCTCACATTGAACACCACGATACGGGCACCACCCTGCTCGCACGCCCAACGAAAAGAGCCAGGACCGTCGTCGTTCAAGTTGGTAACGGTAAGCACCTTACCTCCACGTCCGCCAAAGGTGAACATGCCGCCACCCTCAGCACCAGGGAAAGCAGGAATCTTAGCCTGACGCAGGTCGTAAGGACGAAAGGCCCAAGGAACGTAAGGACGTCCAGCTTTAGCCTCTTCTACCACAATAGGAAATGCCACCTCCCAAGCGGAATCGCTATGAGCCTTCCACTGAGCCTTCTGTTGGGCAATAAGCTGTTTTGCCTCGTCTGTCAAATCTGGGTATTGGGCACTGACCGTCATGGAAAACAGCAGTGCTACCGCCAACAATAATGATTGCTTCATTGCTATTTCTAAGTTTAATTAAACGTGTTATTCTTTGTCTATAAGACGCTTTACTGGGGCAGATGTCACGTCGGACTGCATTAAAATATGTAAAAACTCCCGTATAGTCGAATCTTTTTAGTATTTTTGCAGTCACTATCAATTGAAGACCCAAAAGTAATGGACAATCAAACAAAAGACTCGATTATCTCTCGTGACGGTGTGAGCTATCTCATACCATTCATCCTCGTAACGTCGTGCTTCGCCCTTTGGGGCTTTGCCAACGACATCACCAACCCGATGGTGAAAGCATTTTCCAAAATTTTCCGCATGAGTGTGACGGACGGTGCACTGGTGCAGGTGGCCTTCTATGGCGGTTATTTCGCTATGGCTTTCCCTGCCGCTATGTTCATACGTAAATACTCTTACAAGGCTGGCGTGTTGATGGGTCTCGGACTATATGCCGTTGGTGCCCTGTTGTTTCTGCCTGCTTCATGGACGGGTATGTACTATCCCTTCCTCGTGGCATATTTCATCCTGACTTGCGGACTGTCGTTCCTTGAGACGTCGTGTAACCCGTATATCCTGACGATGGGTTCTGAAGAGACTGCTACCCGCCGACTGAACATGGCACAGTGCTTCAATCCCATGGGTTCGCTGTGTGGCATGTATGTCGCCATGAACTTCATCCAGGCCAAGTTGAATCCTGCCTCGACGGACGAACGCGCACTGTTGTCGGATGCAGAGTTCTCGGCTATGCGTGACTCCGACCTCAGTGTTTTGATTGCCCCCTATCTGGCCATCGGAGCCGTCATTGCCATTATGTTTGCCGTCATTTACTTCACGCGTATGCCAAAGAACGGCGACCAGAATCACGATATCAATTTCCTGCCCACGCTGAAGCGCATCTTCTCTATTGACTACTATCGCGAGGGCGTTATTGCCCAGTTCTTCTATGTCGGTGTGCAGATTATGTGCTGGACCTTTATTATACAATATGGTACGCGCGTATTGATGAACGAAGGAATGGCGGAACAGGAAGCTGAGGTAACGTCACAGACGTTTAACATCATTGCGATGGCCATCTTCGTGTCGAGCCGATTCATCTGCACCTACTTCCTGAAATTCATCAACGCAGGAGCACTGCTGGGTATTCTGGCTGTCGTGGGAGCTTGTCTGACGCTGGGTGTCATCTTCATCGACGGACGCATGGGACTCTACTGCCTCGTAGCAATCTCAGCTTGTATGTCGCTGATGTTCCCCACCATCTACGGTATTGCCCTGCAAGGGTTGGGCGACGACGCGAAATTTGGAGCTGCAGGTCTGATTATGGCCATTCTTGGAGGCAGCGTACTGCCCCCGTTGCAGGCTACCATTATTGACCAGCACGAAATGTTCGGAATGCCGGCAGTAAATGTTTCGTTCATTCTGCCACTATTCTGTTTTATCATCATCATCGCTTATGGTTATCGCACCTATCAGCGTACCAGACAATGAACTTAAAAACATATATGATTATGAAGACATATTCTAAAATCCTTTTGCTGCTGGCTCTTTGCTTGGTAGCCACCAGCGCGTCAGCGCGTAAGAAACCACGTCAGATCGTCAGCAACGACACCGTATATGTAAAGCCTTACGAGATGCCCAATGCCGGTTATTACCTGCCTGCTCCGCCAGATACTGCCAGTATGGACTTTATCGACGACATGATACAATGGCAGTGGGGTAAGACACAGCGTAACACCCCACGTGGTCGTCAGGCCAACATGGAGTCGCCCTGGGAACCATATATTATGGAATCTATCATGTCGCAGTGTCTGGGTTTGGACACCATCTGCGCAGAGAAGACTCCCGCACTGGCTCGGTTCCTGAAACGCGCTTACAACACTGGCAACAAGAGTACAGCAGCTGCCAAGGCCCTGTATATGAGGACGCGCCCGTTTGTCCAAATGGGTGAAGACACGTGGGCAAAGTATGACACAGAGTACCTGCGCACCAATGGCAGCTATCCCTCCGGACATACCTCACTCGGATGGGGTACGGCACTGGCTTTTGCTGAGATGTGGCCGGAATTGCAGGATACCATTATGCGTCGCGCATTCCAGTTTGGTGAGAACCGTATCATTACTGGTGCCCACTATCAGAGCGATGTCACTGCAGGCTACCTGTGTGCTTCGGCCGCTTACGTCCGTGCTCACCTGCATCCGGAATTCCAACAGGACATCGAGGCAGCCCGTGCGGAATATAAAAAGCTAAAGGGCCTGCCTGCCGATTATGATCCCACAGCCCTTGCTGGTCTGCCCCAGGGCTGTAAGATTCTTAATCCTCCTGTGGATACCGCAAGCTATCGCTATGAGGGCGACCTATTCCGCTATTGGAAGGCCAAGCAGTTACGCAACGGCTATCGTGGCAAGGTGGCCGTGGAGAACGACAACCTGACGATAGACTATCTGATGAACATCTACGGAAAGGCCATGGGTGTTAAGATTACCAAAGAGGCAACACCCAGTATTGTAGCGCTGATAGAACTGGTAGATAAAAAGAGCGATAAATCGGCCAAGGCTTTGAAGAAGGTATATTTCCGTAAACGCCCCTATGTACAGCTGGGTGAAACAACTCCCGTGCCACAATGGGAGAAACATTCACGCAAGAGCAGCAGCTATGCTTCTCATCATTCAAATCTGGGTTGGGCGTTGTCAATGGTAATGGCAGAGGTGGCTCCTGAATGTCAGGATGAAGTGCTACGCATAGGCTTTAACTACGGCTACGACCGCGTGATAGTAGGTTACCACTGGGCCTCAGACGTAGAAGCCGGACGACTATTGGCTGCAGCCCTCGTGGCTCGTATGCACGCCGATGCCGATTTCCGCCAACTCATCAAACAAGCCCGTGCGGAATACCTAAAAGCTCTTTAACTATGAGGCTGTTGTGGACTGCTTTGATGCTACTGCCTCTTACAGTAATTGCACAAGAGGTTACGCTACTTAAGCAGAAAGCGTTTCCCAAGACCGTTTCTGCAGGAAATTATAGTGGTATCACGTGGCTGGGGGCATCCCGTTATGCCATTGCAAATGACAAGTCGCCAACGGCAGGCTTCTATCTGATGACAATAGAAACAGATAGCATTACTGGAGAGTTGCTGACAGTCCGTGAAGATACTTTTCTTACCAGCGGTCTGCCAAACCGCGACGAGGAAGGCATCTGTTATATGCCAGAGAGTCAGACGGTGTTCGTAAGTGGAGAGGCTGATCAGGAAATCATTGAATACAATCTTCAAGGTCAACTGACTGGCAGAAAGCTGAACATTCCGGAGATCTTCAAGACGGCATATAAGAATGGTGGCTTCGAGGCACTCACCTATCAGCCCAAAACGCATCGCTTTTGGACGACTTCTGAGTTTACACTAAAGGCCGATGGCGAGAAGCCTACGATAGAACGGAAGATCAAGAACCGCCTGCGGCTGCAGAGCTTTGGCGACGACCTGCAGCCCAAGGAACAATACTGGTATGAGAGCGACTCGACAATCATCAAGAAGCAAAAGGGACGCAGCATTGTGGGGGTCAGTGGGTTAGCGGCTCTCGACGACGGACGTATCGTGGTACTGGAACGTGAAATGTATTTCCCCAAGAAACAAATCGGCTCTTTTGCGCACGTCAAACTCTATGTGGTCAACCCCACCCTGCATAAGCCGGGAGAAATCCTGAGTAAAACACTCCTGACAGAATTTCGCACGAAGGTCAACCTCACTCGCAGGAGTTTTGCCAACTACGAAGGTATTTGTATTGGACCTAAATTAGCCGACGGACGCCAACTGCTTATCCTTGTCTGCGATTCCCAGAATCAGTACCGGGGAGTATTGAAAGACTGGTTCAAAACGGTCATATTACCCGCTTCCTAAGGAACAGTAATCTTGATAAAAGTACATAATTGTACATAAAAAATTCCCGATAAGCACAATGCCTATCGGGAATTATCATTTGTTTAAATGTTCATTTAGAAATCCATCTTGTCGAGCTCGTCGCTGAAGTCCTTGGGCTCGTTAGTGGGCTCGTGGAACTCCTCAGTACGCTCACGACGCTCGCCACGCTCAGGGCGGGGACGACGCTCGCCTCTGTCACCACGATCACGGCGCTCGCCACGGTCACGACGTTCACCACGCTCAGGGCGCTCACGACGCTCGGGACGTGCAGGACGCTCCTGATAGCCCTCGGGCTTCTCGATGAGTACACGATGAGAGAGCTTGAACTTACCGGTCTTAGGATCAATCTCCAGGAGCTTCACCTGAATCTTGTCACCCTCCTTAATGCCAGCCTCCTCAACGGTCTCGAGGCGCTTCCAGTCAATCTCTGAAATATGCAGCAGACCATCCTTGCCTGGCATGAACTCTACGAAGCATCCGTAAGGCATAATGCTGCGAACGGTACCCTCGTAAACCTCGCCGACCTCAGGAATAGCAACGATAGCCTTGATCTTTGCGATAGCGGCATCGATAGCTTCCTTGTTAGGACCGCTGACCTGAATCTTGCCAACGCCATCCTCTTCATCGATGGTGATGGTAGCACCGGTATCCTCCTGCATTTGCTGGATGATCTTTCCGCCCGGGCCAATGACAGCACCAATGAACTCCTTCGGAATCTCGAAGGCCTCGATGCGAGGGACGTGGGGCTTCAGCTCAGGACGTGGCTCGGCGATGGTATCGGTAATGCACTTCAGAATGTGCTCACGACCAGCTTTAGCCTGCATCAGAGCCTTCTCTAGAATGTCGAACGACAGACCGTCGCACTTGATATCCATCTGGGTAGCGGTCAGGCCATCCTTTGTACCAGTGGTCTTGAAGTCCATATCACCCAAGTGGTCCTCGTCGCCAAGGATATCGCTCAATACAGCGTATTTCTCTTCTCCGGGGTTCTTAATCAGACCCATAGCGATACCTGAAACAGGCTTCTTCATGGGAACACCAGCATCCATCAGTGCCAGCGTACCAGCGCAGACAGTAGCCATTGATGAAGAACCATTAGACTCCATAATCTGAGATACTACACGAACGGTGTAGGGGAAGTCAGCAGGAATCATCTCCTTCAGACCACGCCATGCGAGATGACCGTGACCAATCTCACGACGACCTACGCCACGCTGTGCCTTAGCCTCACCCGTACAGAACGGAGGGAAGTTATAGTGGAGCAGGAAGCGCTGATAGCTCTTGTCGAGCACATCGTCAACCAGCTTCTCGTCGAGTTTGGTACCTAGGGTAACAGTTGTCAGAGACTGTGTCTCACCACGGGTGAAGATGCTGCTTCCGTGAGGCATGGGCAGCGGAGAAACCTCGCACCAGATAGGACGTATCTCGTCAGTCTTACGACCATCGAGACGGATACCCTCATCGAGGATGCAACGGCGCATAGCGTCGCGCTCTACATCGTGGTAGTAGCGGTCCATCATAGCCTCGTAGTCTTCTTTGGAAATCTCAGAATCCTCAGGAACCTCAGCCAAGAACTTCTCCTTGAAATCAGCCAGAATCTTCTCGAAGGCCTCAGCACGGGCGTGCTTCTCAAGGGCCTGCTTGGTGATGTCGTAGGCGGGCTGATAGAGTTCCTTATTCATGCGCTCACGCAGTGCCTCATCATTAATCTCATGGTCGTACTCACGCTTGACATCCTTGCCAAGTTCCTTAGAGAGTTCAACCTGCAGCTCACACATGGGCTTGATAGCATCCATGGCAGCCTTCAGGGCACCAAGCAAATCCTGCTCTGATACTTCCTTCATCTCACCTTCCACCATCATAATGTTCTCTGCCGAAGCACCAACCATGATGTCCATATCGGCTTCCTTCATTTGCTCGAAGGTAGGATCGATAACGTACTCGCCATTGATACGGGCTACGCGCACCTCAGAGATGGGGCACTCGAAGGGGATATCTGAACATGCCAGCGCTGCTGATGCTGCAAAACCTGCCAAAGCATCGGGCTGGTCAACACCATCGGCGCTGAACAGCATTACGTTGACATAAACTTCTGCGTGATAGTTGGAGGGGAAGAGGGGACGGAGCACACGGTCGACCAGACGGCTGGTCAGGATCTCGTTGTCAGAGGCTTTACCCTCGCGCTTGGTGAAACCACCGGGGAAACGACCTGCGGCGGCATACTGCTCTCTGTAGTCAACCTGCAGAGGCATGAAATCTGTTCCGGGAACTGCATCTTTTGCGGCACAAACAGTAGCCAGCAGTACAGTGTTG
>CACYKE010000068.1 GCA_902774925.1 uncultured Prevotellaceae bacterium
CATCAATGGTCGTAAGTACACTCCGCAGGAGATTTCTGCTATGGTGCTCCAGAAGATGAAGAAAACTGCCGAAGACTATCTGGGTCAGGAGGTTACAGATGCTGTTATTACCGTTCCTGCTTACTTCTCCGACTCTCAGCGTCAGGCCACCAAGGAGGCTGGTCAGATTGCAGGTCTCAATGTGAAGCGTATCGTCAACGAGCCTACAGCTGCCGCTTTGGCATATGGTGTTGACAAGGCCAACAAGGACATGAAGATTGCCGTATTCGACCTCGGTGGTGGTACGTTCGATATTTCTATTCTGGAGTTCGGTGGTGGTGTGTTCGAGGTGCTCTCTACCAATGGTGATACCCACCTGGGTGGTGACGACTTCGACCAGGTAATCATCGACTGGCTCGTACAGGAGTTCAAGAATGACGAGGGTGCCGACCTGAAGGCTGACCCGATGGCTATGCAGCGTCTGAAGGAAGCTGCCGAGAAGGCTAAGATTGAGTTGTCTTCTTCTACCTCTACGGAGATTAACCTGCCGTATATCATGCCTGTTGGCGGGGTTCCCAAGCACTTGGTGAAGACCCTGACACGTGCTAAGTTCGAGCAGTTGGCTCACGAGCTCATCCAGGCTTGTCTGGCTCCCTGTCAGAAGGCTATCGCTGATGCCCACCTCTCTACCTCCGATATCGACGAGGTCATCCTCGTAGGTGGTTCGAGCCGTATTCCTGCTGTACAGACACTCGTTAAGAACTACTTTGGTAAGGAGCCTTCAAAGGGTGTCAATCCTGACGAAGTGGTAGCCGTTGGTGCTTGTATCCAGGGTGCTATTCTGAACAAGGAAGGTGGCGTAGGCGACATCGTACTGCTCGACGTTACTCCGCTGACACTGGGTATCGAGACAATGGGTGGTGTGATGACCAAGCTGATTGAGGCCAACACAACCATTCCTTGCAAGAAGAGTGAGATATTCTCTACTGCCGCTGACAATCAGACAGAGGTAACCATCCACGTTCTGCAGGGTGAGCGCCCGATGGCTGCTCAGAACAAGTCTATCGGACAGTTCAACCTGACCGGCATCGCTCCTGCCCGTCGTGGTATTCCTCAGATTGAGGTGACCTTCGACATCGATGCCAACGGTATCTTAAAGGTCAGCGCCAAGGATAAGGCCACTGGTAAGGAGCAGGCTATCCGCATCGAGGCTTCATCTGGTCTGTCACAGGATGAAATCAACCGCATGAAGGCTGAGGCTGAGCAGAATGCCGAGAACGATAAGAAGGAGCGCGAGCGCGTAGATAAGCTGAACCAGGCTGACTCGATGATTTTCCAGACGGAAAATCAGCTGAACGAGATTGGCGACAAGATTCCCGCCGAGCACAAGCCCGCTATCGAACAGGCTCTCCAGCAGTTGAAGGATGCCCACAAGAGTGGTGACGTCACCGCTATCGACAATGCCATCAACGCCCTCAATGCCGCTTGGCAGACTGCCTCTCAGCAGATGTATCAGGGTGCTCAGGCTGGTCCTCAGCCAGGTGCTGACCAGCAACAGCAGGGTCCCTTCTACAACCAGCAGGCTGGCGGTTCTCAGCAGCAGGCTCCAAAGGATGACAACATCCAGGACGCTGACTTCGAGGAGGTCAAGTAAGGCTAGTAACGAATAACGATTATAAAAAAAGTGGTGTAACTCAGGTGGTTATGCCACTTTTTGTATTCAGTAGTATGATTGTTGTCAGGGGTGTAGGCTTACAATGAACGGCAGAGCTTTCTGAAGTCCGACTCCTTGCCGTAACACACCAGCACGTCGTTGGCTTCCATTGTCAGGTCGTCTTCTGTGGTGTTGACAACGATAGAGTTGTTATACTCGATGCCTGTGAAGTTCAGCACCCTCTCACTTTTCCTGATGGCGATGATTTTCAGACGATAGTTCTCATAGAGATGTAGCTCGTTGGCGCGGAGTCCGACGAATTTCTCAGGGATGCGGAACTTAAAAACGCCATATGTGTCGTCTATTCTGAAGAGATCGGCCCTTACACCCAGCTCCATCTCGCGTACCAGCGAGCGGGCAGCACGCTCCTCAGGAATCAATATCTTCTTAATGTCGAACGCCTGCAGGATGCTCTTGTGTACGTAGTCGTTGGCACGTGCATAGATGTTCTTCACCCCCAGTTTTTTCAACAGTGCCACGACGCGGACGGAGGCTCCCAGATTGCTGCCTATCGCCACGATGATTACGTCTACTTTCTTCAGCGGCAGCACGCTCAGGGCCAGCTCGTCGCTGGCATCAATCTGAAACACTGCGTCGCAGAAGTCCTTCACTCTCTCTACACGGCTGGCATCGCTGTCGGCGGCAATGACCTCATGCCCCAGGGCAGACATTTCGTCTGCCAGCACTCTGCCGTATGTTCCTAATCCGATAATAATACACTTCATGATATGGTAATACTGTCTTGAGGTAATTTGTAATTCTGATTCTTATATTGTTTCAGCAGTCCCTGCGCCATCGTCACCAAGCCTACACGACCCAGGAACATCAGTATCACAAGCAGCACCTTGCTGGTGTCCTGCAACTGGGAGGTGATGCCTAACGACGAGCCTACCGTTCCGAATGCTGACACACACTCGAAGACGATAGCCTTCAAGGGCAAGTCCGGATCGCTGAGGGTGACGAAGAATACGAAGAATGCCAGCACGATGATGCTGGTAATGACGGCCGCATTAGCACGACGGATGGAGTCGGTGGACAGTTCGCGTCCTGCAAATTCCACGCGTGTGGTGCCACGAAGGATGGAGCGGATGTTGAGGATGGCTACGGCAAAGGCGTTGACCTTCACGCCACCAGCAGTCGACTGCGACGCACCGCCTATCCACATCAGTATGGTATAGATGAAGATAGACTGTATGCACATGTTGTTCAGGTTCACGCTGATGAATCCTGCCGTACGAGGACTGACGGCATTGAAAAACGCCTGCACCAGTCTTTCGTGTATCCGCATACCTGCAAACGTGTTGTCCCACTCGAAATATGCGATGAGCGCCGTGCCGAGCACAATCAATACCGTCGTGGTTCGCAGCACAATCTTCGTGTTCAGGTCGAACAGGTTTGGAATGCTCAGGCTGGCGTAATGCTGCCCTTTAATCCACTTCCATAATACGCTTGCATGTTTCTTGGCAGCAATCTTCATGTTGACCAGCACAGGATAGCCGATACCGCCTAAGATGATGAGCAGTGCCAGCGTGATGTACAGCCAGCAGTGGCCCTCCATCAGCACAGCGGCGCCCACTCCTTCCTGATAGTTGGAGAAGCCAGCATTGCAGAAGGCTGATACGGCATGAAACACGCTGAAAAAGAGCTCGTCGCGAATGTCCAGACCTATCGTGCCGTGAATGTTCAGGAAGATTATCACCGCCCCAGCAAGTTCCAGGAATGCCGTAAATCCGAAGATGTTGAGCAATGTGGACCATAACGAGGCCAGCGACTTCGAGCTCACCATGTCCTGCACCTGCATCTGGTTGTAGATGCTCGTGTTGCCCATGAAGAAGAGGGCGAAGAAGCTGGTGATGGTCATCACACCCAGTCCGCCCACCTGGATGAGCATTATGATCACCAGTTGGCCGAAACCGGTAAATGTACTGGACACGTCGATGGTGGTGAGGCCTGTCACGCAAACGGCGCTGGTGGCCGTGAATAGCGAGTCTATCCACGACAGGTGGACGCCTGGCTGGATGCATCGTGGCATCAGCAGCATGCCCGATCCGACCATGATGATAAACAGGAAACTGACGGCCATCATCAGTGCCGGATTCGACTTCCTGCCCAGCGAGGTGATGACTGAGTCGGACAGTTCGATGGTGGCAATCAGGAACAGTATCAGCAAGTGGAACACCCTGTTGCCCACTATCCGCATCACACCGATGCTGTCGTCTATGCCAAAGAACTCGATGATGATAGGAATCAGCGTCAGCACCAGCAGTCCGTTGATGGTCCACCCCAAGAAGCTGTATGCCGATTTCCGTTGTCCGCGTTTCGTCAGTAGCAGATGTCCGATGCGCTCAATCAAGAACATCATCCAAGTCCAAAAATATACCAGGTTCAACTCACCAATCAGCTGTTCTGACAGGTCGAACCCGAATTCCAGCACGGCCCCCACAATCGTACACAGCGCAGCAATATTCGCCAAAACGGCAAACAGTTTCAGCGCCATGCTGAAGCATGGTTCCACGTACTTGTTATGATAGCGCATATATTGCATGGGACTCTTGAGCTTACAAAATATTCAGGAATAGGGTAATCATGCCTGTGTTGATCAGGTCGGCGAACATGGCGCCGATGATGGGAACGATGAGGAAGGGCTTGACCGTATAGCGGTATTTATAGCACACAGCACTCATGTTGGCCATCGCATTGGGCGTTGCGCCAAGACCGAAACCACAGATGCCTGCACACAGGACGGCGGCATCGTAACTGCGACCTAACAGGCGGAAGGCTACGAAGTAGACAAAGAAGTCCATCATCGCTACTTGGGCTACCAGAATGACAATCAGCGGAAGGGCCAGACTCTGCAGTTCCCAAAGTTTCAGCGATATCATGGCCATACCGAGGAACATAGACAGGCAGATGTTGCCCACACTGATGATGCGATCCATATCCAGCAGCTTGTCAGCTTTCACCCGTTTGCCGTTCCGCTTGAAACTGATGAATCCTAACGTGTTACGGGCAATGGCGGCAAGTATCAAGGCACCGAAATAGGTGGGGAACGTGACGCCAGTTTTTGCCAACAGCCAACTCATGATAGTGCCGGCACCCATGACCAGGACGATGCAATAGGTGGCTTTGGCATACTGCTGGAATTCCTGCTCGTTCGAACTGATACGCTTGGCACGACCTGTTGGCGAAGCCTCGTCACTCTCGATACCAGCCATTGCAGGGTCAACCTCTTCGTCTGGTGTCTGCATCTGTTCGTGCGTCAGTTTCTTACGGATAATGCGCTCTGCCAACGGGCCTCCAATCATAGAACCGGCAATCAGTCCAAAGGTAGCTGCTGCCATACCGATGGTTCCTGCGCCATGCAGGCCCAAACCCTCCAGCACACTCGCAAATCCGCCTGCCGTACCGTGTCCGCCAGTCATTGAAATACTGCCTGCCGCCATACCAATTAATGGGTCAACACCCATGACCTTGGTGATTCCCATCGGCATCAGGTTTTGCAGGGCGATGATGGCCACCAACAGGGCAAGCATGATGACCAGCATTCGGCCACCTTGCTTGATGACTTTCAGGTCGCTCTGGAAACCAACGCTGGTAAAGAAAGCCAGCATAAAGACATCCTTCAAAGTTCCGCCGAACGACACCTCGACGTTGCCCCAGACATACAGTGCCAGCGTCAGCAACGAGAAGATGATACCACCGCTTACTGGCGAAGGCACGCAGAATCTCTGGAGAAAACCGACCTTTCTCGTCAACACCATACCGACGAGTAGCGCCAAGGCACCGATGCCGGCAGTCTGTATCATATCCAGTTCAAAACTTACCATACCTTATTTATATTAGAATTTATACTGTAACGACACCCAGCATCATCGACAGCTGCTTGGTCAGCAAAGGCGTATTCAGCTCAACGATATACAATAGCAGTTTGTTTCTGTCGTCAAACCGGTTCGTCATGTGAAGCGTCACATACTCCTCATTCCCGTCCTGATGACGATAAGACGCGTTGGCATAGAGGTCAGTACTTTTGCTGCCGTATAATGCATTATCTGCCCGCGCCGAGCCAGACAAGAGCAATAAGCCGATCAATATGAAAAGATGTCGCTGCATACGAATTCTGTTTGTAACTGCGAAGGTACGAAAAAAATTCGAGCCCACCAAATGATGAGCCCGATTTTTCAACTTTTACCTTAACCCCGCCATAGGTTGAATGCCTGTTTGGTGCTTTTTGGTACTGTACTTTGCCAAAAATGATAGAAAAACGAAGAATTATTTGAAGATAACGGAAAAAATTACTATATTTGCAGCCAGACTAATGAATAAAAACCTCACGATGTTTAGGAAATCGTGTTAATCTGATTAAAAAAACAATTAAGGTTATGGGATTTTTCAAGAAGATTTTTGGTGATGCTGCCGACGAGATAAAGAAAAGCTTGGAGGAGAGCGGAAACGAGATGCGTAAGAGTCTCGACGATGATGACGAACCGCGAATCATCCTTGGTAAGTTCAGCAATGGTGTGTTGGACATCCGTGACGATATCGAGGAACTCGACGACGAGAGCCTGGAAGACTACAAGAATGTGAAAATGATTATCTTCCCTCGCGGATTAAAGAAACTTGAAAGTGAAGTCATCTGCGATCAGAACAAATTGGAAGACCTCGATTTCTCGTTTGTGACCGATTTACGGGAGATACCCGATGATTTCATTAGTGGCACGACAAAGATTAAGGAGTTTATCGTGCCGCAGGGTGTGAAGAAACTAGGCGACGGATTCGTGGGCGACTGTAAGGCTGGCACAAAGATTGTCATTCCCAGTACAGTAGAGAAGATGGGCTATATCAATGGTGAGAGCAACAACGATCTGCTCGTTTATTTGTTTGCCCCCAAGGTGAAGATTGAGGATGCCGAAGAGGACATCAAGACACTCTATGTGCTGCCAGAGTATTATGGCTACTATGCCAAGCAACTGAAAGAGTGCGACAGTGAGGCTCGTCTGCGGGAGATGCCTGAGGATATGATGAACGTCTATGCTAACTCTTTTGCAGCCCAACTTGCAAAGACACCTGCGGAAAAGCCTGCCAAGAAATCAAAGGATAAACCAGCTGCTCCTAAGGCAATAAAACCAGCAGAAGCAACACCGCTCGATGGATTGGTACAGCAAATCAAGGAACAGGTACAATCGCTCGGATTGTCTTCATTCACACTATATGCCAGCGATTATGAAGGTGACAGAGAATATGAGGAAGTTGAGCAATTGGGTGATGACGGTTTGTTGGATGCGTCGTCAGAATATAACCTCTATACATACGATGAGGAAGATGGTTGTACCTCAGTATATGGCAAGTTGAGGAAAATTAATATCGTGGACGATGACGTTTTATTCGATATAGAGGAGGAATATGAAGACCCCAATGGCGATATAGACATTCGTGGTAAATACGATAATCAGACCATTGGTAAGATTTTGAGAGATTGGGATAATGATGCCGTAGAGAATGGTTTGACAAACGTCCTTAAGCATTATCTGACTGACAAGACCCTGATTGAGCTGAACGGTGGTTCTGAGAAAAAGGCGGTTACCGCAGAGCCTACTCCCAAACCAGTTCCTGAACCAGCTCCTGAACCAGAGCCGAAACCAGAGCCTAAGGCAGAACCGGTATCAACACCCGAACCTGTGAAAATTGTTGCTCCTGAGCCTGCAACATCTGATTTCAGTGGTCTTTTCTCTCCACGTATGGAGGCACTGATCAATTCAGCCTTACGGGACGGAGTGCTTACAGACCAGGAAAAGGCCGTTTTGAAGAGGCGTGCAGAGAAAGAAGGTGAGGATTGGGATGAAATAGAGATGATTATCAATTCTCAGTTAGCTGAGATTCAAAAAGCAAAAGGAATTCAAGTGCCAGAACCTCACGATGTACAGGAGAATCGTAAGAAGACGATGGAATTAAAAGATATTGAGAGAGCTCATCTGTTTTTGTCGTTTAAACCTTATGAAGGAGATGATTACGCTTTTTTATTCCTCATTGACGACAATCAACTATACGCTACAGATGAGAACCTGGACACTCCAGAGATTCCGTCAAGCGACTATTTTGAGGATATTGATAATTACGAATGTTGGATAGAGAACATCTCTGATGAGTATCAGTCGTTCAAACAGCTTTCCGAATCGCTTGTTAATGAATTTGTAGAGGCAAGGTTAGATGAATTTGAGGGTGATACCAGTGCTTTGGCTATTGACAGGAAATACACAGTGACCATATTTGTCGATAAAGAAAAGGTCTATGAAGAGACCATTACTTGTTGGTAAGTTTAAGAGCTTCCGCCTGTTCTTTAAGGCGATGAGCAACACGAGGCATGAGATGTGGGTAACTGTGCAGGTGCTGATAGCTATCACAGTGGTATTGGCTATTGTGCTTTGGGCTGTAGAGTCTTCTGTGCAGTCAGAGTTTAATTTCTGGGGTAGCCTGACGTGGCCCTTTATGCAGTATATCGAAGATCCGGGCGGCTTTGCAGACTACCGGCCTGTTACAATCGCAGGGCGTATCATTGCCGTACTTGTAGGCATCATCGGCATTGCCATCTTCGCCGTCCCTGCTGGTCTTATCGGCTCAGGCTTCATGGATGCCATTGCCGAGGACAAGCGAGAAGAGGAACTGGCAGGTTTCCGTCGTCGTATGCAGAAGGCTTTCCGTCGCTCAAGCAACAAAGGCTTGCGTGAGTATCTAAACTCGTTGTCAGATGGTGGCGGTGAGGCATTTAAGACGCTGAACATCGTGCCTCAGCACATTCCCGTTGCCAAGATGCATGTGAGGCAGGGAATGGACATGAAGGACATCATCGATACCTGTAACAAGTTCGATGAGTTCCGTTTGAAGAATCTGGCTGATGCGCATAGTACCGAGGACGATGCCGAAGACCGTTTTGTAGTAGAGCATTTCCCTCTGAACAGGAAGTACGGCTGTTATATCCCACGTGACTCAAAGGTGACGATTGTCTGCACCGGCAGTTTCGATGAAGTGGGAATCGGATGGTTTAGCTACTATCTCGCTAAGATGGGTGGCTTTAACTATATCAGCAAAGAGGTAGAAGTAGATCCTGACGAACTCGACTCGTACTATAATCTCTCACCAGAACCTCTTTACGATAAGAAGCCCGTCTCAGCCTACGATAAGAAAAAGGATAAAGAAGCGTTTGACATCCTGCAGAAGAAGCTGGAAAATCGTGAGCAATTTCTTGATGACTTAAAACAGGTGGTAAACGATGGCTCATGGGTGATTATTATCACAGAGCATCTGAAGACAATGGATAATCAGGCGGATTTCCATTTTGCCGATTGTCTGAAGGATGGTTCAGCATCTACGGTCAACGACCAGAATGCTTTTGTACGTTTATTTGAAAAGTTTACTGAGACAATGAAGAGCGACTTTTCATTGGCTTCGATGCTGCGCTCTCCACGCTATCCGCTCTTAAAGAAAAACTTAGGCTACACCATTCGTAAGGATATTGCCAATGCGAACGTCTTCGTGCTCCGTCCTTTATCAGAACTGATAAACTTCAATGACCGCAAATTGGCTATTGCCTATCGTATGGCAACCATTATCAGCCAGCAGTTAGATGGTGGTCGCGGCATACAGGAGAAAGATGCCACAGACCTCAAGGAAACTGGCTTCGGATATGGTAAGATAGAATAAGGAACTACTGAAACAACTATATAATATGAAGGGACTATCAAAATCTCGTTACACCGCTTTCTGCCAGTGCCCGAAGAATCTCTGGCTGAAGGTGTATAAGCCTGAGGAGGCTCCCGTCGATGAGAGTCTGCAGGCACGTTTCGAACAAGGAAATGTCGTTGGCGACCTGGCCATGCAACTCTTTGGCGACTTCAAGGAGGCGCATGCTGAATTGCCAGACGGCAAACTTGATCTCGGTAAGATGGTGGAACAGACAAAGCAGTGGATGCAGAAGGGTGTAGAAAACATCGCAGAGGCATCATTCGCAATGGAAGGTCATTACTGCGCTGTCGATATCCTGCGAAAAACAAAAGACGGTTGGGCTATCTATGAGGTGAAGAGCACCAGCTTTCCTGAGTTTAACGGCCAGGAATCGAAGTTAGAGAAATACGCCCCAGATATCGCTTACCAGAAATGGGTACTCACGCAATGCGGTGTCAACGTTACTGGCACCTATCTCGTCTGCCTCAATAGTGATTATGTGCGTCAGGGGGATCTCGACATTCAACAGCTTTTTGTAGTAACCGACATGAAGGTGCTGGTGGATAATGAGTATCTGAAAGTTCCTGTTAGGGTTAGTCAGGCTTTGAAGGTTCTCAAGAGTGAGCAGGAACCAGACTTCGACCTGTCGGAATGCTGTATGAAACCCTATGGTTGTGCCTTCCTTGACTATTGCAAGCGACAGCATGGAATTTCCTCGCCCTCAGTATTCGACCTATATGGTGTTGGCTTCAGCTTTAAGAAGAAGTTGGATAGCTATCATCAGGGACAGATTACCTTTGAGGACTTACGTTCGAAGGACATTGCCCCCATCCAGAACATGCAGATAGAGGCAGCTCTGACTGGCAAAGAATTTATCAATCCCGATGGCATCCGTAAGTTCTTGGAGAAGATTACTTATCCCATCTATTTCCTTGACTTCGAGACGATGCAGGATGCAGTGCCACAATATGATGGAGCGAAGGTCTATGCCCAGATTACCTTCCAGTATTCGTTGCATATTAAACGCAGTGCGACTGCTGATTATGAGCATTGTGAATTTCTTGCCCCTTCCGATGGTAGCGATCCACGTCGCCATTTGGCCGAGCAACTTTGTAAGGACATCCCTAAAGATGTCTGCACGTTGGCCTATAATAAGATGTTTGAGTGCGGGCGCATCCGTGAGTTGGCTAAGCTCTATCCTGATTTAAGCAATCATCTGTTGAACATTGCCGACCATATCATCGACCTCATTGAGCCCTTCCGTGCGGGTGACTATTATGTGCCTGCTATGGGTGGCTCGTTCTCCATCAAGAGTGTGCTGCCAGCCCTCTTCCCTGGAGATCCGGAATTGGACTATCATAACCTCGATGATCGTTGTCAGAACGGAGGCGATGCAATGACTATCTTCCCTCAAATCAAGGACATGGAGTCTGAAGAAGCCAAAGCCAGCCGCCAAGCCCTCCTCAACTACTGCAAACTCGACACTTGGGCAATGGTGAAAGTCTGGGAGAAACTCCGCGAAATGGCTGGGGTATGACCAATACAACAGCAAAAAGTTCCTCTGTTTTTTGAATTATTTCTTGAATGTGCCTATATTATGCACATCAAATATTTATAATTCAAAAGATAGTGACGATGAGAGATTCTTTTTTTCATTTGAAAGAGTGGTATATGACCACAGAACGGCCTGAAGATTTTGAGCTGGTGCGTGACTATGTGGTGGAGCAGACCCGAAAGGTTAGTCTGGAGCAGATTGGGGTGGACTTAACAAAGCAAGACACGGGCGACTTCCAGCAGGGATTCACCATAGAGAAAAGAAATGTGGGGCAGGAAATGAGGCTATGCTTCGTGTGGTGGGACTTTTCGGAGTGCGAGAAACATGTTGACTATCGTGTGCTACAAAACGATATCGTGAAGCATTTCTGGCCTGATGTCCAATTCGTCAGCTCTGCATCCGCCAGCCTGTTTACTGGTGGAACGCGCCAAAATTGGAGGTTAGATTAAAAAAAGTTGCCCTGTTTTTTGAATTTTTTCGCGAATGTGTCTATATTATGGCCGTTAAACATTTAAATTCAAAAGATATGGCTACAACAATCAAAACCAGTTCCAAGAACTACTTCAACAAAATCCAGAAGTACCTCAACAACAAAAGAGTATTCTTCACCCCATCACTCAACCTTGGGGTCTATGCCCTCACCATCTTTGACCTCAATCAGGATCAAACAAACTCTCTCATTTCAAAAATGACCAAACACTTCCACCTCTCACCCAAGCAGCAGGAGCCTTTGGCTCTCGCTGCCTAACAAAAAATATGACCATTATTGCAACAAAGCAAATAAAAGCAAATATTTCACGGAATTGTTTTGTGGAATAATCTTTTTTTATTATCTTTGCACTCAATGTGAAACTTAAAACAAATAAAACCAGAACAAAACCTCACGATGTATAGGCAATCGTGGAATTCCATGGGTACGACAAATTCATTATTAGAAAAGTTTGCAGAGTTTTGTAAAAATAACCAAGATAATATACCCTATATTTTTAATGTACTTGACGAACAGTGTGGGCATATAGTGGAAAATTCACATACGAATATGCTTATGAAATTGCTTCAATACAAAAATGAGTATTATGGGTATGCCTTTTTGAAGAGTTTCTTTTTATACTTGGGCTTGGATATAAAAATTGTACCAGGACAAGTTGAGTTTGACAAAGAAAGATCCTATATTTCTAAAGACAAAAAAGGGAGAATCGATGGTTTCATTTTTCAAAAAGATCAATTTGCATTGATTATTGAAAACAAGGTGAATGGTGCAGGTAACCAAGATGAACAGCTTAAGAGGTATATTGATGGTGTTCTCAAGGACAAAGACATATTTTCGACAGAAAAAGAAGAGAATAGAGAAAAAATATGGGTTATCTACCTCACAAAAGATGGAACTGTAAAAAAGAAACCAGATGACGAAAGTGTTGGCCGTATGCGAGAATTGGGTATCTGTAGCGATAAAAGCGAAGAAGTTGAAGGGCCCCGATATGCTGCCATCAATTATCAGGAACATATTCTTCCTTGGTTAAAAGAAGAAATTCAACCTATCGTCATGCAAAAAGAGCAAATCCTCAATACAGGATTGTTGCAATACATTGATTTCCTAGAAGGAATGCTTGGGTTGCGTAAGTCTGATGTTGATTTATTAAGCAAAGGCAAGGAGATGGTCATGAACTGGTTAAAAGATAATTCATATGATATCACTAAATACTTTAGAAAAACGAATCAATATTTAGATGGTATTAGGAATATTAAAAGCAAACAATTAGACAAACTTGCTGAAACGAAAAAATGGAATATTGTTGAATTACGTCGGTATGCAGGCTTGCTAACCAATATTATCGAAGAAATCAATGATGAACCTATGACTGATTTCTTTGATATAACACGAAACTATTTTGAATCAAACGAACTGATAAAGAGGAATGAATGCGTGATATCACATATTTTTAATTACTACTATATCCAAATACGTAAGGCATCTTGGCCTCGTAGCATTCATTTCGAGTGGTATCCATTGGGCGTCGAAAGGATAACAAATAAGAAGTTCACTGATTTTATATTTTGCTTTCATGTAGAGGGATCTATGGAAATACGTGATAAATTTAATAATAACGCTCAGTTGAAAAAGTATTTTGATGATCATCATTTTTCCATCAAGGAGCATAACCGTCAACTTTCGTTTTTTAAAGTGTTTCATTCTGAAAACGGGAATCCATTTATGGATGATAGTTTTGATAAGAGATTTTTAAGGACATTTTTAGAAACCACTTATAGCAAAATAAAAACAGAGTTGATGGAGATAATCGATATACAAATAGAATCCATAAAGAAATAGTTCTTGCAATAAATAAGTTATCTCAGTTTTTGAATTTTTCTCCGAATGTTACTATATTAACTCATCAAAAATAACAAATTATGGCAATAAAAATAAACAGTAAATCAAAAGTCCGGCAAAATTTTGATTGTGAAAAAGCAATACAGAATCTGGAACGTGTATTCCTGAGTGGTGAGGATAATGTTTTCAGAGACGATGCATGGCCTGAGGGTATAGAGCTCGGGTGGCGTTCGCATAATGCGGACTCGATGCTACTCTTTTTCTAGTCTGATTCCTAAATTGCAGAAAGCCTTCATAGATTTCATTTGTCGTAATGATGTAGAACCAGTCATCAAGACTATCATTTAAAGATTATAACGTTTATGCAAAACCTCGCGATGTATAGGTGAATCGGCACAACAATTATGAATGGAAGTTTTTTTGAAAAGATTGGAGTGGCAGACATGGAGAAAGTCCATGCTGCTGTAATTGGTTGGATATTTTCAGATGATTGCTATGCATTAACCAAACAACAAAAGTCAGAATTATTATGTTCTTTGTTTAATGTGAGGCGAGTCCAAACATATAATTCATTTGAAGTTAAGGTGGAACATCACGACATTGATATTCTCATGACATTTGAGAATGAACAACCTATAAATAATGTCTGGGTGAAAACTACATACAAAGATTTCTCAAAAGCCCTAAAAGATGCACTTTTTAATGCTAATAGAAATGATGATTATATTATTCTAAAGGAATACTTGTGCTATATTTCTAATCTTGCGAGTTGGCAAGAAGTGCCTATTGAAAAATAGCTGCTGTGTTTTTTGAATTTTTCTTCGATTGTTACTATATTAATAGAAAACGCTTATGCAAGACTGGAGTAAATACATAGAAAGACCGATAATAGATGTGCTGCCGGAACTGGAAGCAGAGGGCTATCGGATGACGAGTGATGAATGTGTCATCTTCGGACAGCGCAACATCGACATTGAAAAGGGCGATGTGGCTGCCGAGATAGTGTGCGTGCCATACGATTACGAGGAATACCAAGAGGGCAACATCAAACCAGAAGATGCAGACTGGTGGGTGGATGATGTTTTCGAGAATGGAGAGTCGTATCAAGAGACCATTTGATAAAAAAGACGTGCAATGAAGAAACTATTCACCATATTATTTTTATTAGTGACGTTGGTTGCTCAGGCGCAGAGTCAGCGACAGCAGATATCGTATATCGAGGAGACGAAGAACTGGTACTATGTCTATGACGAGCAGGGCAAGCGTATTGGCGGACTTTCGCGTAGTAGTGTGGGCAAACTCAAAGGCTGGGGCAGCGACTTTTTTGTGGCCAAGCACCATTCGTTCTATTACATCTATGATGCTAAGGGCAGGACGCTGAAAACAATGAGTGTTTCGAACGTTGGTGAGATCGTTGGTGTATCCAACAACACCATCACCAGTCGCAAAGGTTGTTGGATATTCACTTGGAACAAGGAAGGCAAGAAAATCAGTGCAAGAAGTGCACAATAAAAACGTTAAAGATGAAGAGAGTATTTATTGACATGGACAATGTGCTGGTGGACTTCCAGTCGGGACTCGACCAGGTGAGTGAGGAGATTAAGGCAGAATATGCAGGTCGTCTGGACGAGATACCGGGCTTGTTCGCCAAGATGAAGCCGATGGAGGGTGCCATCGAAGCTGTGCATGAATTGCAGAAACATTACGACTTGTTTATCCTCTCTACAGCACCTTGGAAGAATCCGTCGGCTTGGTCGGACAAAGTGGAATGGGTGACGAAGTACCTCGATGATGTGTTCCATAAGAAGATGGTCATCACCCACCGCAAGGATCTCTGTCAGGGTGACTATCTGATAGATGACCGCGGTAAGAACGGCACGAGCGAGTTCGGTGGCGAATGGATACATTTCGGCTCGGAGCGATTCCCCAATTGGGAGAGTGTGCTCGATTATCTATTGCCACCAGACAAGAAACAAGGTTTGGATGAAATTCTTGAGGAAATCACTTGAGGAACTGATTGAAGCAGGAACGGAAGGTCTGAGAAAGGGCGCTATAAAGTATGATTCTTCTCATGGCTTCAAGTTTATCTCCTACGCAGTCTGGTGGATTCGCCAGAGCATTATTCAGACAATCGAAGAAAAAAACAAAAATAAATAATTATGAGCAACAGTATTACTATTAGTCTGACGACTAAGCGGCGCGAAGATGCTGAGAAGATGGCTGCACGTGCAGCTGAACTAATGAAGGAAAAGAACTGCGATTTGGAGTTCGAATTGTTTGATGCTGACGACGGCAGTTGTTCTGGCATTGGGATCGCAGAATTGTATGGGGAAGTCAGCGGCATTGCTCAGCGTGTTATCGAGGGCGTAGTAGCATCCTTTCCAGACATCGAGATGCGCGAACAGGTCTCTGCAAATGGAGAACTCTTCAAAGAATACATCTCTGAAAAAGGTAAATTGGTGGAGGTGGAGATTATCGATGAAGAGGAGGTTCGCATCAATGCTTTACGGAACTGTTCCGATGAAGAACTTGAAGAGTTGCTTAGTAAAACTCGTCAGGGAGACTGGAATAGTCAATTCGACCTCATTGAAGCCTTGTTCTGGGGTGAGAATTTTGAACAACGCTTCAGTCATCTGCTGCCTGAGGATGAACAGTGGCTACTTCCGCTTGCTAAGAAGAATGATCCCAGAGCCATCACACTGCTGTTAGTGGGTATGGAAAACCGCTACCGTATATGGGATGAGGAGTTCACTGATGAAGATACTGGCGAACCGTTTACGGTTATTCATGCAGAAAAGATGGAAGGCGAGACACTCTTTCCTCGTAACGATGTGGAGGCGCTGCGGATGTTGACTGACCTCTGCGAGGACTGGCAAATGACGGATCGCAGGGATCTGTTCAAGGCCGTCAATACCCTCCGCTGCTGCACAAAGCAGGACTACACGATCATTCTCCATCGTCTGGCTGATGAAGCCAAGGACAAAGATGCTATGTCTGAACTGGCAGAGACCTATCGCTATGGCGACGAGCGCAACGGCATTTACATCAACCGCGGTTTAGCAAAAGAATATTATGAGAAGATAGGTGAACAATACAACCCTGAAGAGGACTTTACCGAGGATTCCCCTGTTGAAACCGATTACACTTTGAAAGGCAATGCTGAGACGCTGAAGGGTATTCGCGATACGATCAACGATTTCTGCCAGCGTTTTGGTACGCCTGATAATGAGTATGGAATGTTCGTCCCCTTGCAGCCCCTTATGAAACTATTAGTGGGTTCGGACGATGAAGCCTATCGCGGCAATGTCTTGAGGATGGAGCAAAAGAATGATAACACGCTCGTCTTGCATACTGAGTCGAACAATTCAGGACCGCTCTATTATGCCCTGCATCAGTGTTTCCCGGACTTGCAAATTGAAGAGAGTTGAAAATGGAAATATTAGCAATCATAGGAATCATTGTCTTAATACTTATCATCTTTACAGGTGGTGGTATCTTAGGTTGGCTATTTAAAGGAATTGGAGCTATCTTTGAATTCCTGCTTGAAGGCTGGGGTTCCTGCCTCCGGGTTCTTGTCTGGATAGTATTAATTATACTATTCCTTCTGGCAATAGCATTATAACTTAAACAGAATCAGTCGTGGAAAGTTCTTTTTAGAACCGGAGGCTGGCAGGCATCCTTCTTATCCTGTAGTAGAAAGGTCTTGGGGTGCCGTTTTTATATTACCATGAAAAAAAGTTGCCTTGATTTTTGAATTTTTTCGTGAATGTGCCTATATTATGCACATAACGATTTAAAATTCAAAAGATATGGCAACAACAATTAGCAAGAAAAACAAAGAGATGACATTGCTGCAGGCCATTGAGCGTGTAGTGGAGTTGGCAGAGGACTCGAAGTTGAGCAAGGAGTTCATGAAGAAGGCCAAGACTGAGATTCAGTTGCTGGCGAAGAGTTATGGTATCACGGAGCGACAGGCCGTGTTGTTCTGTGTCTGTATGGAGAAAGGACCGCGACGTGTGGACTATGATGACTTGGCCTGCTATCTGGACCTAAATAAGATTGGTGTGCTCGGTTTTGCCAGCGATATCGATGCTTTGGTGCGTCGCAGGCTGCTGCGATATCGTGACGTAAAGGACGAGGACGACTTCGATATTCCAACAGTAGTTATCCGCTGTCTGAAACACAACGAAGTCTATCAGTTACCCAAGCGAAAAGGATTGGATTGTGGCGAACTCTTCGAACTGCTTGATATGTGGTTTGAAGATTTGAAGGACAATGCCATCTCACCCAATGAACTACGTGAGGAATTGGAGACGCTTTTCAACGACAATCCGCAGATCGGTTTCGTTCATCACTTGAAAGAATACTATTTGAGAGATGATGATCAGTTGTTGGTGACGTTCTTCTGTCATTGTCTGATAAACAAAGATGATGATGACATCAGGTTTGGGCAGATGGAGGATTTGTTCGATAGCAAGAACGAATTCAGTAAGGCCAAGAGCAATCTGCGCAGTGGAGAGCACAAGTTGATGGAGAAGAAACTTATTGAGCATCGTTGTGAGGACGGCATTGCCGACAATACACGCTATAAACTGACGGAGAGTGCCAAGCGGACGCTGTTGGCAGAGATGAAGATTGATGCATCAGCAGAAAAAATCGCTGATATCATTGATTCGGCTACGTTGGGTCAGAAGCAGTTGTTCTTCCCCAAGGACATTCAACGACAGGTGGAGGAACTAGGTCGATTCCTTCAGCCTGAAAACTTCCAGAAGATACAGGAACGCATGAAGGAAAAAGGCTTCCGTAATGGTTTTGCCTGCCTGTTTTATGGTTCACCAGGTACAGGTAAGACTGAGACCGTCTATCAGTTGGCGCGACAGACTGGGCGTAACATTATGGTGGTAGATGTTCCACAAATCAAGAGCAAGTGGGTAGGGGAGAGCGAGAAGAACATCAAAGCACTTTTTGACCGCTATCGCGAACAGGTAAAGCGCGCAAAATTGACACCCATCTTGCTCTTCAACGAGGCTGATGCCATCATTGGTAAACGTAAGAACGGGGCCGAGAATGCTGTTGACAAGATGGAGAACTCCATCCAGAACATCATCCTGCAGGAGATGGAAACATTGGACGGTATTATGATTGCCACTACCAACCTACAGCAGAATATGGACAAGGCCTTCGAACGCAGATTCCTATACAAGATCAAGTTTGAAAAACCTACTGAGGAGGCTCGTGCCAGCATTTGGCACTCGATGATACCGGAACTCAGCGACTTGGATGTGCATACATTGGCTTCGAAGTACGACTTCAGTGGTGGCCAGATAGAGAATATCGCCCGTCATTATGCCATCGACACCATCCTGCATGGTCAAAGTGAGGATGTGCTCTCGATGCTTATCCTTCATTGCGACAATGAACGGCTTGATGGAAAAGACATTCGAAAGATTGGTTTTTAAAAAAAAGTGAGCTGACCAAACATCAGCCCACCTTTTTTAATTTTTTTGTCTATCCGTTAGATTCGTGTTATTCGTGTTCGTCTAAAATGGTCCGAATCCCATACATGACGTGGTTCCCAGCGCCGTGGCGGCCGCCGTGATGGCTGCTACTATCACCTTCAACAGCACATCCCAAAATCGCTTGTTCTGGGTCGCCGCCTGGAGTGTCGTCGCCACCACCAGTGTTGCCGCCGTTGTCACCACCTCCGCCGTTGCTGGGCGTCACGGTGCCAGTGTTGCCTCCAGTGTTGGTGCCACCACCATTCGTGCCATTCGTGTTCGAACCACCACCGTTGGTTCCGTTGTTACCGGAATCCGTAGATTCGTTCTCGGGGTCCTCAACCTCGCCAGAGGTAGAGGTCACGCGCTTCACTTCCTTGCCGTCACGGTCGTAGCAGGTAATCTGGATGGCGGTGTTCGCCAGCTCGTCCTTCAGGTCCACGCTCGGGGTGAAGATGATGCGACGGCTCGAGATCAGACTCGTCTTCACGTCGTTCACGTTCTCCACAGCCTTGCTTCGCAGTCCGAAGCGCATGCTTCCCAGTCCGGGCAGTGCTACCGAGTGGCCTTCCGTAGCCCACGCCTTAATTACCTCACCGGCTGCATCCCAGCAAGCCTTCATCACGCCCTGGCTTACGCCGCTGCGCAGAGCCGCCTCCTTGATCACCTTCGCCTGGGTCAGGCTGGAGTACATTTCGGGCTTCATCACATAGCGGTACTTGCCCGCCGATTCCTTGTCAAACTTCAGCAGTCTTTCTACTGCCTTTACCTTAAGTGCCATAATTGCTATAAATTTTAAGGGTTGTAAAAATATTTCCTATTCCTTAAAACCTATTCCTTTGTTCCTCGTTTTCGCGGTTATACTATGCAGAACTTCCTCGTGCACTAAGAAAAATTTTCTCCATAGCCTTGCCGCAATTTTTAGACGCTTTTGTCCTTTTTTTTGCATCTATGATGCAAAGGTACGAATTTTTTCTGAATTATGCAAGAAAATTTGCAACTTTTTTTCAAAAATCTTACATCTTCCATCAGCCATCTTCCATCGGGTCAGGTTACTCACTTACAACTTACTCACTTCGGACATCTGTATTCTGAGAATTTTCTAAGCAAAGAGTTTTATCTTATATATAATATATATATTATATATAAGATAATTATAATTATTACAAATTATCCTTTCCCACCTATTATGTCATCCATTTTTCCAACCTCATCCCATCCCTTCCGGAATCGAAAACCCCAAATGTCCGAAGTGAGTAACTGAGTAAGTGAGTAAGTTCGGAGGCGAACATAGTTCAAAGCAGGGTTAAAAAATGCATAATTCTTGCCGTTATTGAAAATTATTTGTATCTTTGCAACGTTCATGCCCACGCCTCCGGGCGGAATGGGTGGAACGGCGACATATTGGAAAGCGTCATTGATGCTTTGTTTTTGGCTATTTGAACGTCGGAAAACTCAAATCCTGTACAAAGACAAATGCGGAGATGAATGCTACGGGTGTAGTATATACTCCCGGAGTGTGCAGAGGGCGAACTGTGCCCTCAGGCACACTTTTCGGGGTGCATTATATACTGACCGGCGTGGGTATTCAGACTCTGTTCGTTCTTTCAGGCATATAAAGAAATGGTTCTGGTGGACTTCAATGGTGCTATTCAAGCCGAACAGCCTCATCATGTACTTGTTGGCAGGATAGGTTCTGAGGAACAATGGGAATGGTTTGAGAAATCGCATACCTACATACTGCCCATCAGCAAGATTCTATCGATGCCGAAGCTGTTGGGTGCTGAGTATGTACTGGCTTTTTTGGGCAAAGACCCGAAAAGAGCACAACTCTGTAGGATATCGTCTGTAAAGCCACAAGTGAAGACTCGCGAACAGGTGGCAGAAATGGCATCACATAACTCTGATTATAAGCCTACACGCGACAACACTTACTGGCTTATCCATTTGGAAAAGCCTTTGGATGAGACGAAAGACAAGGTGTTTAACAAATCGTTACTCTTGAACCTGCAGGAGCAGCGTGGAGCCTATTGGATAAAGAAATACGAAGAAGCTATCAGGGCGTTTGAGTGACCTCCTGTAGTATCTGACTGATTTTACACCAATAGTAATACGCCTCTGGATTACCGCGACGAATCTTGGCCACCTCTTTGCTGATAACAGGACTGAAGGTCATATCCTTCACGTCAGCTACATTGCCCGAGTATTTCTCGATTTTGTTCAGACCGTATTGGATGATAGTGGCCAGATAGGCCGCTTTGGCGGCATCGATGATAGCCATGTCGAGGGTATACCTGCCAACATAGATATGGCTCTTCAATTTATCCACACCTTCTTTCAGCAATTCAAAGTCTTCGTTGGGATCAACTTTTCCTCGTGTGGCCAAAGCAAGTGCTGTGTTCCTGATGTCGTCATAAACAATGCTGAGGTCTTCTCCCTTTCCACGATAGGACGACAACTCAACAACGGCTATCGACTTAAAAGTCTCTGCCGTTGTGGCAATGTCCTCGACGGCATCAAACAACCTGCCAACGTCGTGCAGCTGCTTGGCAACGTTGATAGTGGAGTTATGGGCGCCTTTATAATATGGCACGCCACAGGTATTGGGTGCAAAAGCTGTTAATTTATCACCCAGCATGTCGGCTACTGAGGGCACGCGTATAATGGTTTCGCTGCCATCGGTCTTAATGAACGGATGCGACAGAGGTTTATCCTCGATTTGGTGATAGTGGTTGTCTTCAAAAAGCACGTCCAAAAGCACAGAGTCCTCTATCTGGTCGGAATAAACCACCTCGAAGAATGATTTGTAGTGACCCTTGGGTATATTGCCGTTTCTGTTCTCACGACGGATAACCTTGCAATCAGTAAATCCGTATTTGTCGCAGTTCTGCAGATACTGCTCGATGTCAGTACCAGGGGGGCAAAGCACATCGATGTCTATTGAGAGTCTACGCGCCTCGCTGCCAAGAATCAGCAGGAGGCTGGTTCCTCCCTTGAACGTCAGCGGACATCCTTCTTTGACAAGCATCTCTAAAAGTGAGAAAGCGCGAATCACCTTCTCAACCAATTCGGGGTGTTTGAATTTATGTGATGAACAGACCTTATCAATCCACTCCTTCTCAAAGCATTCCTTCTGTATCATTGTTCTTGATGGTTTCTAAATCTTTCTGTATAGAGTCTTTTGCATTCCTGCGGTCGGCATATCTTAGCAGGCGATTCCTGTTGACATCGTAATGGTTGATGGCTGTTCTGAGCATCTCCATATTCTCATAGCCGTGCAGATAATAAAAATCTGCATCGACCCTTGTGTCAACAAGCAGTTTCTCGAGTGTAGGCACAGGAACCTTGCCGTCGAGGGTCAATGGAGCCTCTGTCACCAGTGGTTTCACGATAATGTTCTCTTTGCTGAAATCGATGTATGTTGTCGCAATCTCCTTCGTTGGTGCCAGGAATATGCGCCCATTATACTTTGGAAGCAGCATGTCGAAAACGCTTTGTATTGTATCTCGATTTGTCTCCACATAAATCGTGTTGTTTGGCATCATGTCGTGCAACAAAGGTGTAATGACATTGCCACTATATACACAAAAATCGGCAAAAGGATACTGCCCTAATAAGGAACGGTATAAAGAGCGAACCTTTGCATTCGCCTTAACTAGGAAAGTATTGGTGGGCTGTAAGGTATAGACCCCACGGCCAATTCTACGCAATTTGCCATTGCGGGATAATCTGCCTAGATACCAACTGAGTTTTGCTCTCTCAATGCCAGAAAACACATCTGTTGGTATGTCATCAACTGAGAATTGTTGCACTCCGGCTGCATAGTTCAGTATTTTGTCGCTGACTCCTATCATTGCAATAATTTTAAGATGGTGCAAAGATAATCACAAATCGGCAAATTTCCAAATTTTTGCCGTTTTGTGACCTCATTATTAAAGATTATTAGCAGTTTGGACTACAACACATGAAACTTTTCTGTAATATCAGAATTGCATCGAAATTGTTAATAAAGATCAAAAATGGATCCGTCTTGGATCCAACGATCGGTGTTGATCTGCTTTTTTCGTATCTTTGCACGCATGAAAAAAATACAAAAAGCGATGACTCATGGAACACTAGGGACAGGTCAGCGTTTCACTCCTAAAAAAACGGAGGGTTCCTGTAATCTGCTTTGAATCCGAAATCGACCGCCTTGTATATCCGCTCTACGGCCTGACGGAAGACAAAATCAAAATCGTTGAAAGGAAAGAATAATGGTGATGTACGGATTATTATCCTTGCAAGACTTTGATAAACTCGTCGATGCCTACCACGTCGATGTAGGGAAATGGTGTCTGTTTGAGAATATCATAGTGATGGGTCATAGGGACGGGTGACTGACATCTGAAGTCTGATGGCTGATGAAACTTTCTCACGCTCAGAAATGAAAATATATTCTCATTTCCTTCGCTTAATCGAAATTTTGCACTACCTTTGCAATCGATATGGATGAGAAGACAATGAAAGAGAATTTTTATATACAGCTCTTTGAGGGCAAACAGGTTCGCATCGTATGGGATGCGGAGAAGGAGAAGTATTATTTCGCTGTGGCGGACATAGTGCAAGTGCTAACC
>CACYKE010000069.1 GCA_902774925.1 uncultured Prevotellaceae bacterium
TAGTGTGGAGGCTTTCAAGGCTGAGTTTGAAGCAAAAGGCGTAGGTCTGTTTGGCTCTGGCTGGGTATGGCTGTCGGCAGATAAGGATGGCAACTTGGTTATCACGCAGGAGCAAGGGGCATCCAATCCTGTGGTGAAGGGTTTGAAGCCGCTATTAACGTTCGATGTCTGGGAGCATGCCTATTACTTGGACTATCAGAACCGCCGCGCTGCTCATCTTGCTGCACTTTGGCAGATTGTGGACTGGAGGGTTATTGCTGCGAGGTATGATGGGTGAGGGATGATGTTATCTGCGTAGCAAGATACAGACAAGTCGGTCATGGAACTATTGGTTTGAGAGAGAATTCGAGCTTTGCTCGCTTCGCTAGTCGAAGAACTTCCAATAGTGATATGGCCGCTTGTCGGTTTTTAGAAATGGCATAAGGATGCAAGAGACCATTGTATGTGTATAGGATGTGGGGAGGCGCAATCCCGATGGAAGATATTGAGAATGGGTTGATGGAGCTAAAGAAGCAAGAATTTATGGTAGGATAAAAGATAGTTGAAGAGGTGTAACAGTCATGTATGTGTATTATCTGGTAAGATTTCTCTTAAAAAATAATAAATTATACGCAGTTGTATTATACGCGTGCGTATAATTTTGTATCTTTGCATAAAATTTTAAGCTTGTAAATAGATCTTGGCCAGTCCCAGACTATTACAAGGAACAAGAAGACACTTGTCGAAAAAGATTTGGTTGAGAAAACTAGAGATACATTTTCCTTCGTGGATCCGCTGTTTGAGCTTTGGTTAAAGCGTGAATACGGGATAGTTTAATATTATGGCTCGTTGTCGGGCATAACATTTTTGAGGTAAAACGAAAAATATTTTGGAAAAATATCTTCTGTATCGATTTTATTTCGTACTTTTGCAACCGAAATGGAGAGTTCCGAACTGGTGGTTTCGGTACTTTGAATGGATGTAAGACCAATAAATAGAGTAAATTATGAAGTTCTCCGACAGGGAATATGAAATCCAGAAACTGCGGGAAATAAGAGATCTCTCGCATCGTGCAGCTCAGTTTACCGTGCTGACGGGACGCAGGCGCATAGGTAAGACTTCGCTCGTGATGAAGGCTTACGAGGACGAGACGATACTGTACTTCTTTGTGACAAGGAGTACGGAGAGTGTGCTGTGTGAGGAGTTCCAGCAGGAGCTGACGGAGAAGCTGGAGATTCCTATCCTGGGAAAGGTGGAGCGGTTTGCTGACATCTTTGACTACGTGATGGAACTGTCGAAGACACGCCCCCTGACGCTGATGATAGACGAGTTCCAGGACTTTAACCGCGTGAACAGTGCCATCTTCTCGCAGATACAAAAAATATGGGACAAGAAGAAGGGGGAGGCGAAGATAAACCTAATCGTGTGCGGATCGGTGTATTCGATGATGACGAAACTGTTCCGCGACAAGAAGGAGCCTCTGTACGGACGTCAGACGGAATTCCTGAAGATTGAGCCTTTCGCACCCTCGGTGGTGAAGGAGATACTAGGGTGTTACAATCCTGACTATACGAAGGAGGACTTGCTGGCGCTATACACCTATACGGGAGGTGTGGCCAAGTACGTGGAACTGCTGATGGATGCGGATGCTACCACGGCAGAGAAGATGCTGGGGCGTATCATCGCCAAGAACTCGTACTTTATCCCTGAAGGGAAGAACATGCTGATAGAGGAGTTCGGGCGCGACTACGGACGCTATTTCGACATTCTGAAGCTCATTGCTACGGGTCACAACACCAGGGGTGACATTGAGGGCATTCTGCATGTGGAGGTGTCGGGCTATATGACCAGACTGGAGAACGACTACGGGCTGATAGCGAAGAACAAACCCATGTTCCAGAAGTCGGCCAACAAGAACATCGTGTATGCGGTGAGCGACCTGTTTCTGCAGTTCTGGTTCCGCTTTATCTACAAATATACCTACTTTATTGAGGCAAACGCTTACGGGAAGTTGGCTGAGATTGTGTCGCGTGACTACGAGACCTACAGCGGCAAGGTGCTGGAACGATGGTATAAGGAGGTAATGCGCGAAAGCGAGCAGTATACGCACATCGACAGCTGGTGGGACCGTAAGGGTGAGAACGAGGTGGATATCATTGCAGCTGACGACCTGGAGAAGCGTGTGACCTTCTACGAGGTGAAGCGCCAACGTGATGAGTTGGACATGAAGGTGCTGGAGGAGAAGGTGCAGCGGTTCAAGGAGGTGACCGGTGAGTACGGGAAGTACGAAACGGGCATAGCCGGACTGTGTATGGAGGATATGTGAGCATCATGGAGAGCCGGAAGTTGACTTCGTCGACTTCGGACGCGACTCAAGATAGCTCAAACAAGCCTGGCTCTCCTTCACTGCTCCCGAAGTTCGACCAGCAGATTATCTACCCGACGTTTATCCACGTTTCGTGGAAGAGGTCTGGAAATAATAGGAGGACGGTGTTATGGCACTAGACTGGTCGAATATCATACTGGGGCTCCTTACGCTCTTAGGAGGATGCGGGTGGTTGCTAGACCGCAAGAAACATCGCCAAGAAGTGGAAGGTCTGAAGGCGGACAACCGCCAGAAGGACATGGAGCTGAGTTTGGAATGCCAACTGTCGTGTCAAAATTCGGCCAACTGGCACATTTATTGCAAAAAATAGTGGTATTTAAATTTTATTTTGTATCTTTGCATCCAAAATAATATAAGAATATGGAATATAAGAAAAGAATTGCAGACCAGATAGTTTGGGACCTAACAATTTGATCAATGATTTGAATACTTTTGGCCTTATCTTTGAAACTCTTGCAGTGAGAGATTTGCGTGTCTATGCAGAATCGCTAAACGGAAAGGTTTACCACTACAGAGATAAGAATAATTTGGAGTGTGATGCAGTGGTTCATTTGCGTAATGGTAGTTATGGCCTGATTGAAATCAAGTTAGGTGGAGCAGACTGATTACCACGAAATGTCCTTCGTGATTGCGATGGTGACATCTTTGTCGTGGATGCGGAGATAAAGAGGAGGTGAGATAGTTACATTACTAAAAACTTAAGGATATGAAGAAGATTTTGTTTATTTTGGGGTCGTTGAGGGCGAAGTCGTTTAATCGTCAGGTGGCCAATGTCGCCAAGGAGATTATCGGTGAGAGGGCTGAGGTGCAGGAACTGGACTATAGTGACCTGCCGCTGCTGAGTCAGGATATTGAGCAGCCGGAGCCTGCTGCTGTAGCTCGTATTCGTAAGGATGTGAGCGAGGCTGATGGGTTGTGGATCTTCACGCCTGAGTATAACATGAGCTATCCGGGGCACTTGAAGAACCTGCTGGACTGGCTGTCACGTCCGGTGAAACCGATGGACTATGGTACACCGACGTGTATTAACGGCAAGCGTGTGGCTATCAGTGGGGCAGGGGGCAAGGCTGCTACTGCAGATTGTAGGGCCAAACTTACGGAGCTGTTCACCTTTATGAAGGCTGAGGTGTTGAAGGAGCAGGTAGGGATTGCTGTCCCTGCCGAGGCATGGGGTACGGATGTGCTTGTGCTGACTGATGAGCAGAAGGCGGCACTGAAGGCGCTGGCAGATAGGCTGATTGAGGGCTGATGGTAAGAAGGATGAGGCCCGAAGGCTGATGGCTGATGTGGGAAGGCTGGAGATGGTATGAAAGACTATCCTGATAGGATGACGCCAGAGCAGGCGAGGGCATTTGGCAAGGATGTACTGAACATCGTCAGTCAGATTCCTCGTGGAAAGGTGACGACCTACGGGCATATTGCAGCTTTGGCGGGATGGCCCAGTCATTCACGGATGGTAGGGCGTACGCTTCGATATACGCCTGGGGCAGAGAAATTGCCTTGTCATCGGGTAGTGAACAAAGAAGGACGTACAGCTCCAGGGTGGGCTCGCCAGCGCACGTTATTGGAAGAAGAGGGAGTGACCTTCAAGAGCAATGGGCATGTGGATATGGCGCGACATCTTTGGGAGCCGGAGATTATTAGTGAAGAATGAAGAGTGAAAAATGAAGAATGATATGATGACAGCCAGGGAAATTATCGCGTATATGGAGTCGTTGCAGAATGAGGAGCAGCGACGGATACTCATGGGGTTCTTTAAGACGGGACCTGGTGAGTATGGTGAGGGCGATGAGTTCCTGGGGCTGAAGGTGCCGCAGACAAGAGAAGTCGTAAAGGCCGTGGCGAAGGACTTTCCATTGAGTGAAATCCCCACGTTACTGATGTCGAAATGGCATGAGGTGAGGCTCTGCGGATTGCTGATACTGGTGGCGAAATTCGAGAGGCTGGCCACAAAGCGACTGGAGAATGACGAGAAGGCTATCCGTGGACGAGACGAAATACTGACGATGTACCTCAAATATGCGGAGCAGGCGAACAACTGGGATCTCGTGGATTTGTCTGTGCATAAGATTCTGGGGCATTGGCTGCTATTACCGACAAATTTGGGAGACCCCCTCTTATCCCCCTGTTTAGGGGGAGGACCAAACCTACACATAGATTATAAGCGGCAGGTGCTGGATGAACTCGCTCAGAGTCCTTGTCTTTGGAAGCAACGCATGAGTATCGTGTGTACGTGGAAGACTTCGCAGATGGGTGACCCGTCGTGGTGTCTGAGGTATGCGGAGATTCATCTGCACCATCCGCATGATCTGATGCATAAGGCGGTGGGGTGGATGTTGCGTGAAATGGGTAAACGATGTTCCATGGATTTACTTCGTGACTTTCTCCGTCAGCATGCCCATGAGATGCCTCGCACTATGCTTCGCTATGCCATTGAGAAGATGCCGGAGCAGGAGCGCCAGGAGTGGATGAGAAAGCCTTCCTTCGCGGCAGAACCGCGAAGCACTGTGGAAGCTGTAGAAAAAATAGGCTGCATCTCAGAAAAACCCAAATAAATTTGGTTTTTCGTTCGATTTAATCAACTTTCTCACGCTCAGGAATGAAAATATATTCTCATTCCCTTTGCTTAATCGAAATTTTGCACTATCTTTGCAGGCAGTATGAAAGAGTATCAGTATCATATTTTTGCGCCATATAGGGTGTGTCCCTTGGGAGCGCATGTGGATCATCAGCACGGATTGGTGACAGGATTCGCCATTAACAAAGGCGTTGATTTGTGGTGGACCCCCTCTGGCTCCCCCTGTCTAGGGGGAGAAGAAGACCCCCTTAATCCCCCTGTTTATGGGGAGAGCCATGTGCATCTGGAGTCTAAGACGTTTGAAGGGGTGGTGGATTTTGACATTGATAAGCCGTCGCAGGTTCGTGAACACCATTGGGGCGACTATGCCCGAGGTGCGAAGTTTGCGTTGCGGAAGCGATTTGAGCTGAAGCGAGGTATTACGGGTGTCATTCAAGGTTCGTTGCCCGTGGGTGGTCTCAGTTCGAGTGCTGCTGTGCTTATCGCGTATGTGATGGCGTTTGCAAAGGCCAACGATATCACCCTACAGCCTTTCGAGGTGGTGAAGATTGCCTCTGAGGCCGAGCGCGAGTATATTGGACTGAACAACGGTCTGCTGGATCAGGCGTGTATTGCCCTCGGTCGCAAGAACGGTCTGTTGTTCTTGGACTGTGACTCGAACGACTGGCGCATCATCAAGCGCAATCCTGAGATGCCAGAGTTTGAAATCGGTATCTTCTTTAGTGGGCTGACGCGAAGCCTTGTGAATAGCGATTACAATCTCCGTGTGTATGAGTGTAAGACGGCCGCATGGAATATGCTGGCTTATACGGAACAGCCGCTGAAGACATTTGATAAGACGTTTCTGAGGGATATCCCCAAGGCAACATTCGAGAAAACACGTATTGCGATGCCGGCGAGATTTGCCCGTCGCGCAGAACATTTCTATTCGGAGTACCGTCGTGTGCGCCAGGGTGTGACGGCTTGGGAAACGGGTAACTTGAAACTCTTTGGAAAACTCTCGTTTGATAGTTGCGAATCAAGTATCCATAACTACGAGTGTGGTAGTCCGGAACTGATTGCTATCTATGAGATAATGCGTTCATTGCCAGGGGTTTATGGAGGACGCTTCTCTGGAGCGGGATTCAAAGGCGCTTGCATCGCGCTGGTGGATCCGGCACATAAAGAGGAGATTCAGAAGGTGCTTACAGAGAAGTATCTGGAGCAGTTCCCGGAGTATGAAAAGACGTTCCAGGTCTTCTGGGTCCGTCCAGATGATGGGGCAAGGTTCGTAGACCCCTCCAACTCCCCTGCCTAGGGGAGAGAAAGACCCCTCCGGCTCCCCTGCCTAGGGGAGAGAAAGACCCCTCCGGCTCCCCTGCCTAGGGGAGAGAAAAGGAAATGAATGTGGTATATGGATATAAGACAAATGAATAATAGCAGCAATACTAACTCCAACTCCTCCCTGAGCAGGGAGGACATAGGAGGGTCTAGGTCTACATGGATGACAGCGGACCCTACGGAATATGAATTGCTGAAAGAGAATGCAAAGAGTAACCGTAAGAACATGACCGAAGCAGAAAGCGTTTTCTGGTCATTGGTAAAGGGTAGTGCATTAGGGCAGAGGTGTTTGAGGCAACATATAATTGGAGATTACATCGTAGACTTTTTGTTTCGTAAGAGTAAGATAATCGTTGAGATAGATGGTGGATACCATTTCACTGAAGAACAACAGAAAGAGGATACTCTTCGAACAGAATGGCTTGAAGGTCAAGGATACAAAGTCATAAGGTTTACAAACGAAAGGATATTATGCGATACAGATAACGTGATAAAAGAGGTTAAAAAGACCCTCTCTGACTCCCCCTGTTTAGGGGAAGAATGAAGTCCTCCCTGAGCAGGGAGGATTTAGGAGAGTCTAGAAATATATGTGTCATATGAAGAATATAATTTTAGCCGCAGGCTATGCAACACGACTTGGTGAACTCACCAAGAATTTCCCCAAGCCATTACTAAAGATTGGTAATAGCACTATTTTGGGAAGAATGCTCGATGATATTGATAAAATCAATGATATCACCGAACATGTAATAGTGACTAATCACAAATTTGCGCCAATATTTGAACAATGGGCTAAGACCCCCTCTGGCTCCCCCTGTTTAGGGGGAAGACTACAAGGTGTAGCAGGAAGGTGGAAAAAACCAATAACAATTATTGACGATGGTAGTACAACAAACGATAACCGATTAGGAGCTGTGTGCGATTTGCTGTTGGTTTTAAAAAAGACCCCCTCTGGCTCCCCCTGTTTAGGGGGAGAAAAGGAGTCCTCCCTAAACAGGGAGGATATAGGAGGGTCCGATCTTCTTGTTGTTGCAGCGGATAACCTGCTGTTTTTCTCATTCAAGGAGTTTGTGGACTTTGCTAAGGCGAAGGGGACAAGTTGCATCATGTGTCATGAGCAGCCTTCGATAGAAAAACTCCAGCGCACTGGCGTTGTAGAGCTTGATGCTGACAATCGTGTGCTTGGCATGGAGGAGAAGCCGCAGGTGCCGAAGAGTCATTGGGCCGTGCCACCATTCTATATCTATCTGAAGAAAGATTTAGACTTAGTAAGGCATTCAGTGGAGAATGGGTGTGGGAAGGATGCCCCAGGAAATCTGGCGCACTATATGGTGGAGCACACCATGATGCATGCCTGGCCCATGTCAGCTGGACGATTTGACATCGGGTCGCTTGATACGTATTATGAGGCAATAGAAAAATATGGAGACCCCTCCAACTCCCCTGTTTAGGGGAGAGAAAGGACTCCTATGATAAGCAAGTAAACAAATAATATGAAAAAAATTTTAGTAACCGGCAGTGCCGGGTTTATTGGATCAAATCTGGTGCTTCGCTTGTTTAAGGAACTGAGCGAGGGAACCATTGTGGGACTGGATAATATGAACGATTATTATGACCCGACGTTGAAGGATTATCGACTGAGTGTGATTGAGAAGGCCAAGCCGGCGGGCATTGACTACAAATTTGTCAAGGGCGATCTGGCTGACAAGGCTTTGATTGATAAGCTGTTTGCGGATTATAAGTTTGATGTGGTGGTGAATCTGGCTGCTCAGGCTGGTGTACGCTACTCAATTGAGAATCCAGATGCGTATATTCAGAGCAATATGATAGGGTTCTATAATATTCTGGAGGCGTGCAGGCATAATCCTGTGGAGCATCTGGTATATGCTTCATCTTCGAGCGTGTATGGTGGCAACAAGAAGGTGCCTTTCAGTACGGATGACAGAGTGGATAATCCGGTAAGTCTGTATGCTGCCACCAAGAAGAGTAATGAGCTGTTTGCGCATTGCTATTCGAAACTGTATAACATCCCAACGACGGGTTTGCGCTTCTTTACCGTGTATGGTCCTGCCGGCCGTCCTGATATGGCGTACTTCGGTTTTACGAATAAGTTGCTGAAGGGTGAGACCATCCAGATATTCAACTATGGCAACTGCCGTCGCGACTTTACGTATGTGGATGACATTGTGGAGGGCGTTTATCGCGTGATGCAAAAAGCACCAGAACGTAAGAATGGTGAGGATGGTCTGCCCATACCTCCGTATGCAGTATATAACATCGGTGGCGGTCAGCCAGAGAATCTGCTGGATTTCGTTCAGATACTGCAGGAGGAACTGGTACGTGCAGGCGTATTGCCCGAGGATTACGATTTCGAGGCACACAAGAAGCTTGTCCCCATGCAGCCTGGAGATGTGCCCACCACCTATGCGGATGCCACTGCCCTGGAGCGTGATTTCGGGTTTACACCGAAGATTACGCTGAGAGAGGGATTGAGTAAGTTTGCAGAGTGGTATCGTCAATACTACAAATAATATATTCGCAATGTGAAACTAAAATAAACGAGATTTATGAAAGAACTGAAAGGAACAAAGACCGAGCAGAACCTCAAGGAGGCTTTTGCTGGTGAGAGTATGGCAAGGAACAAGTACACGTATTTTGCTTCTAAGGCCAAGAAGGATGGATTTGTGCAGATTGCGGCTATCTTTGAGGAGACGGCTGCCAACGAGAAGGAGCATGCCAAGATGTGGTATAAGTACCTGAATGGCGGTAGCGTGAGTGATACCAAGACGAACCTGGCGGATGCTGCCAATGGCGAGAACTTCGAATGGACGGACATGTATGCGCGTATGGCTAAGGAGGCTCGTGAGGAGGGCTTTGACGAGATTGCCGAGAAGTTTGAATTGGTAGGCGCTATCGAGAAGCACCATGAGGAGCGTTATCGCAAATTATTGAAGAACATCGAGGATGCCATTGTGTTCTCTCGCGAGGGTGATGTCATCTGGCAGTGCAGCAACTGCGGACATATCGTCATCGGTAAAAAAGCTCCTGAGGTATGTCCAACGTGCGACCATCCGCAGAGCTATTTCCAGATCATGGCTGATAACTTTTAGAGCAGCGAGAGCCATCATGCATGCATGAATGGCCGAGTCGCGATAAAAAGTCATCGAAGATAACTTTTAAAGCAGATATGATTAGCGATACGATTAAGTATATCGGTGTGGATGATCTCGACATCGATTTGTTTGAGAGTCAGTATGTGGTGCCCGAGGGCATGAGTTATAACTCGTATCTCATTGATGATGAGAAGATAGCGGTACTGGATACGGCTGATGCCCGTAAGGGTGAGGAGTGGAAGGCAAACCTGAAGGCTGCTCTTGGCGATCGCCAGCCAGACTATCTGGTGGCTCACCATATGGAGCCTGACCACTCGGCACTGATAGCCTGGATGCTGGAGACTTATCCTGGCGTGCAACTGGTTTGTAGCGCTCAGGCTGTAAAGATGCTGGCCAACTTCTTTGATGGTGTGGACTTTACTGGTCGCGTGATCACCGTAAAGGAGGGTGATACACTGGCGCTGGGCAAGCATACACTGCAGTTTATTGGTGCAGCAATGATACACTGGCCAGAAGTGATCATGAGTTACGATACTACTGACAAGGTGCTGTTCTCGGCCGATGGTTTTGGTAAGTTTGGTGCACTGGCCAACGAGACCGATGACTGGGCTTGCGAGGCTCGCAGGTATTACTTTAATATTTGTGGCAAGTATGGTGCGCAGGTGCAGGGTGTCCTTAAGAAGGCTGCTGCCCTTGATATTCAGACTATTTGTCCGCTGCATGGTCCTGTGCTGAAGGGTGAGCCTTTAGCCGCAGCCATCAAGCTCTATGATACCTGGAGCAAATACGAGCCCGAGAGCGAGGGAATACTGATAGCCTACGCCAGCATTCATGGTGGTACAGCTAAGGCTGCTGAGCGTTTAGGAGAGATCCTGCGCGAGAAGGGTGCCAAGAAGGTGGTAGTAAGCGATTTGAGTCGTGAAGATATGGCAGAGGTCATTGAGGATGCCTTCCGCTATCCTACGGTGGTGGTAGCTGCTTCGAGCTATGATGCAGGTGTATTCCCCGTGATGCACGACTTCCTTTATCACTTGCAGATCAAGAACTACCAGAAGCGTAAGTTTGGTATCATCGAGAATGGCAGTTGGGCACCATCAGCCGGTAAGGTAATGCGAGGCATGATAGAGGCCCTGAAGGATTGCGAAATCGTGGAGCCCATGGTCACCATCCGTTCGCGCATGAAGGCTGGTGATGAGGCACTGCTGGAGCAGTTGGCAGATGCGCTAATTTGAAAAGGGTATAGATAAATAAAAGAGAGGCAAGCTACGCGCTTGCCTCTCTTTTATTTTGTTTCCCATGTCAAGAAAAGCCTTGACCTGAGGATCAATTCCTCATGTCAGCCTCTGCAGCCTTGGTCTTAGGATCGTCCTCACCGTAACGGCCGTAATAAGCCTGATAGCGGTTGTAGCCCCACTTAGCCTGAAGCTTGTCGGGATCGAGTTCCTTTGCCTTGTCGAAAGCAGCGATGGCTTCGTCAAAATACTTCATACCTACGGCATTATCGGTAGCATTGGCGGCAAGGACGTTCAGGCATACACCAAGATATGTCCATACGATAGCATTGTCAGCCTTCGCCTCACAAGCCTTACGGAGCCACTTGGCAGCCTCCTCAGCATTGTTCTCCTCCATCAACATAAAGCCCTTGCTAGCCAAAGCAACGTAGTTGTTAGGATATTTTGCGAGGTGTGCATCCAAGAAAGCAGCGTGAGCGGCCTTATCCTTCATGGCGTCGTACAGATTGTTCAGGTTCTCGAAGATCACGTCATTCTCTGAGTCCTGTTCGTACATCTGCTTCAACTGGTTGATGCAGTTCAAAGTATCCTGCTTCGTCTTCAGGTTCATCTGCATAGCACCCAGCTGGAGCTTAAAGGCATCTTCCTTAAACTGGTCATTCTTCTTGGCCATTTCAGCAAAGCGGTTCACCAGATCCAGGTCTTTCGTCTGGTATGCCATATAGGTGGCCAGATATGCTATCTGGTCGACGGCATCCTGTTCCTGACCACGCAACTGGGCGATATTCTCCATCTTGTCGAATAACGGACTTGCGAACGAATCCAGATAGGGAGTCCAGTATTTCAGTGCATTGGCAGGCTGATTGCTGGTACGATAAGACTCACCCAAGAAGATGAGGTTCTTGCGGGGACCCCACAGACGAAGTGCATTCTTCTTCTCGAACTTGGGCTTGACATTACCCTTCGCATCAGGCATCTGGTCGTACTTGTTGCACTCAAGAGCATCATTGATAGCCTGGCACAAAGCATCACAGAGACCGATGGTGTCATAAGGTTCTACTTTACCACCCATTTGTGCCTTCGCTGTGTTCTCGATGGCAATACCGTTTTCCTTGTCAACCTTGACCATGGCCAGGTCGACGAGGTGGTTATAAGCCTCTGCCTTCTCGGCATTGTCAGCCAGTTGACCGAGACTGTTCTTCAGCAGCTGTGCTGCCTCTGCATAGTCCTTACACTTGGTGATAGCCTTCAGGGCGTCACTCTTTGCGGCAAAGGTCATGGTGCTAGCCATGAGCGCGATTGCCATAAACAAAACTTTTTTCATAAGTCTTTCTTTATTGGTTAAACATTAATTATTTTATTCTTGGGGGTTGTCTGGATTCTCCGGAGTTTCTGGATTTTCTAGAGTTTCTGGATTATTCTGCTCCTCTTCGTTGAGTACTTCGGCCTCTTCGACATCCTCTTCCTGACTGGACATCACCTTGCAGACGCTGGCGATGACATCGTTCTTCTTAGCGAGGTTGATGAGACGGACACCCTGGGTAGCACGACCCATGACGCGCACATCGGCCACCTTCAGACGAATGAGTACACCCGACTTGTTGATAATCATCAGGTCGTTCTCGTCGGTCACCACCTTGATGGCTACCAGACGACCGGTCTTCTCGGTAATAGCAAGCGTCTTCACACCCTTGGCACCACGAGCGGTCTTGCGGTAGTCCTCTACCTCAGAACGCTTGCCATAGCCATTCTCAGAAACCACCATGATGGTCTCCGTCTGCGGGTCGTTGACACAAACCATGCCTACCACCTCATCGTCGCCACCATCGAGGCGCATACCGATGACACCGGTAGAGACACGGCCCATGGTGCGAACATCGTTCTCATCGAAGCGGACGGCACGACCATTGCGGTTGGCCAGCAGGATTTCGTTGTGACCATTGGTCAGACGAACGCCTACCACCTCGTCGCCCTCGTTGATATTGATGGCGCGCACACCAGCGGCACGCACGTTACGATACTGGTCGAGACGGGTCTTCTTGATGATACCCTGCTTGGTGGCAAACATGACGTAATGAGTCTTCAGGAACTCGTCATCGTTGAAGTTCTTGATGCGCAGTACGGCATTGATGGCATCGTCGGGCTCGATGTTCAGCATGTTCTGGATGGCACGGCCCTTCGAGTTCTTGTCACCCTCAGGAATCTCGTAACACTTTTGCCAGTAGCAACGACCCTTCTGCGTGAAGAAGAGCAAGGTGTTGTGCATGGTGGCAGGATAGATATACTCTGCGAAGTCATTGTCGCGATGGCGGGCAGCCTTAGAGCCCATACCGCCACGACTCTGCTCGTGGAACTCGTCGAGATGGGTACGCTTGATGTAACCCATGTGGGAGATGGTGATGACCACAGGATCGTCGGGATAGAAGTCCTCGGCATTGAACTCGTGGTCGAAGGGGATAATCTCCGTACGACGAACATCGCCATACTTCTCCTTCACCTCCTGCAGCTCGTCCTTCATGACCTGCTTGCAACGCTCGGGGTTGTTCAGGATTTCCTCCAAGTCGGCAATGAGCTTCATCAGGTCGTCGTACTCCTGATGGAGCTGATCGACACGCAGACCAGTGAGCTGGCTGAGGCGCATATCGACGATAGCCTTCGACTGGAGCTCGTCCAGATTGAAACGCTGCTCCAAGTTGCGCTGGGCGTCGCTGGGAGTCTTACTATTTCGAATAATGTGAACCACCTCGTCGATGTTGTTCACGGCAATGATCAATCCTTCGAGGATGTGTGCACGCTCCTGGGCTTTCTTCAGGTCGTACTTGGTGCGACGGATGGTCACGTCATGACGATGCTCCACGAAGTACTTGACGCACTCCTTGAGGTTCAGCAGACGGGGACGACCCTTGACCAGTGCTATATTGTTGACAGAGAACGAGCTCTGCAGGGCAGTCATCTTGAACAGCTTGTTGAGCAGCACGTTGGCATTGGCATCGCGCTTACAATCCACCACGATACGCATTCCCTGACGGCCAGACTCATCGTTGACATTGGCAACGCCCTCAATCTTGTGTTCGTTGGCAAGGTCAGCAATGTATTTCACGAGGTCGGCCTTGTTGACGCCATAAGGAATCTCGGTAACGACAATCTTGTCGTGGGTCTCGGTAGATTCAATCTCAGCCTTGGCACGCATCACGATACGACCACGACCAGTCTCGTAGGCATCGCGAACACCCTGCAGGCCATAGATATAGGCACCTGTGGGGAAGTCGGGACCAGGGATATACTGCATCAGTCCATCGGTATCGATATCGGGGTTGTCGATATAGGCACAGCAGCCATCGATGACCTCACCCAGGTTGTGGGTAGGCATATTGGTAGCCATACCTACGGCAATA
>CACYKE010000070.1 GCA_902774925.1 uncultured Prevotellaceae bacterium
AAAGAGTATCTGTGTATGACAGAATATGTTCGTGGCAGGCGTATTTATATGATGGGCCGCAAGGAGGAAGGCTATGCCATCAGCCTGCAAGCCGCAGAGGATATGAAGCACATGGACTATCGATACAAGAACCGTATGCTTTTCGTCTTCTATATCAACATCACCAACATGTATATCCATGATGGCAAATACCGTGAGGCTTGGAAGACGCTGGGTGAGACTGAAGAAATCATCCGTCGGGGATTGAATATGGGTGTCTTGGATGCTACTCGTCGGGCTAATGGAATGGTTTGCGCCTCCAAGGCCCGTCTCCTGGCTGCTGAGGGTCGTGTGGAAGAAGCCGATTCCGTGTATGCGTTGATGCGTGGTGTGCCCTATCGCGATATCGCTGCCGAGATGATGGTTGTGCCTTACCTGAAAATGCGAGGCAGATATGCTGATATTCTGGAGTCCACGCAATATAGTCGTAAGTTTATAGCGGAAGACAGCAATGAGCTCGGTATCAATATGCTCAACGTGCTGAAGGACGAGATTGGTGCCCACTTGGGGCTGAAAGATTATGAGTCGGCTACGGAGTGCTATTCTGCCTTGACCAAGTTAATGGACTCGTTGCATGTGAACAATATGAACTATTTTTCCAAAGAGGCACGTGAGGATCTTAGTCGTGAGCATGTGATAGCCAGTCAGCATCTCCAGCTTTCCGTTGGCATCTCTGTCCTAATTATACTGATAATATTGATTTTTGCAGCCTTCTTGCACCACTTGCTGACCCGTAAAAGGACCAAGGTGATGATGGCTACCATCGACGAGTTGATGTATTATCGTGATGTGGTGCTTCAAAATGGTGACCGAGTTCCCGTTGAAATGGGCGGAAATGATGCAAATACCCATGAAGAGAAGCGTCGTTTCAAGGAGATGGACAAGCGTATCATCAAGGAAGAACTGTTCCGTAGTCCTGACTTTGGTCGTGACGACCTCATGCGACTCATGGGTGTTGATAAGAACGCGATAGCCCCTATCGTCCAGAAATACGCTCATACCAATGTTTCCGGCTATATCAAGATGAAGCGTATGGAGTATGCTGTATCTCTGTTGAAGGAGCATCCCGAGCTCACCATAGCCGCTATTGCTGATATGAGTGGTGTCAAGAGTGTAACCACGTTCGTCAACCATTTCAAGGAAACCTACGGTATCACTCCTTCCGACTATCGGGCCTCCATAGCCAATTCTACCTCCCCCAATAGAGTTAAGTTGTAATTTTTTGACTATTATTTTTATTTCATTCCCTATAAATCTTGTCTTTTTTGTGGTAAAAAGGACAAATTTGTTGATGCAGCGGACATATTTGTATATTTTTTTGTTAATTTTTGTTTCCACCTTATATATTTTTTGTACTTTTGCATACTCAATATGACGAAAAGTCGTCAACAAGATTGCATCAAAGAGTATGAAAAAGAAACTAAATTATCGAAAGGCTCTAGTAGTATTGCTGCTGTTCATTACACAGTCAGTGTCAGCTCAACATGTGACGCTCAGCAACAACCTGCTTTATGATGCCATGTTGACACCTAACCTGAATATTGGTTATGCCCCCGATAGCACGACTCATTGGTCGTATGGCTTCACGGCAGGGTTTGCCTGTTGGCCATCGGGGAATTTCACGAAACGCAAACTGCGTCACCTGCTGCTCTCGCCCGAAGTGCGTTATTGGACGGATTCGCTGAAAGTTGGACATTTCTTCGGCGCGAATTTCATCTACAGCCATTTCAATGCCGGTTATACCAACCTGCTACTCTATAAGGGTGTGAAAGACGAACGCCGCCAAGGCGACCTCATTGCTTTGGGCGTATTCTATGGTTACTCGTGGCAACTAGGTCACCGCTGGACCATGGAGGCCCAGGTTGGTGCCGCCGTGGGCTATGCCTGGTACGACCGCTTCGATTTGGACGAGCATGGTGACTATTGGCTCTCCCTTGGCAGCGGCAAGAGTGCCTTCGTCCTTCCTCAGCTGGGGTTGAACTTTGTCTACCACTTCTCTGCCTTTTCCAAGAAACCAGATACTTCAAAATCCTACGGAATACTGAAATCGAGTGATATCGAACGAAAATAATTAAATTTTATGAATATGAAGAAAACAAACAGAATGCTCATTTTTGCAGCGTGCTTTGTAGCTGGCCTGTTGATGACGGCCTGCTCTACTACAGACGATGCAGAGGGCGAAGAGCTTGAGCAAGGTGTTGTGAAGGCAGAGTTTACCATCTCCTTCCCCAAACAGATGGGTTCTTTTACCCGTCAAGGTCTTGACATTGTGCAGGGCCAATCAACCCCCGTGTTCCGAGGTTTGCAGAACATTGAACTGAGACCATTCCATGTAACGGCTGATGCTGTTGCTCCGGGAACGACAATTCCTAGTATGATTTCACTAGGTTCAAGTACGACAACGTCTGGTTATACTCTGGCAAGTGATGCTTTGTACACGAATAGCAAATCGCACCTCTACAAGGATATCTCAGTACCTATTGGTACACGCTCCTTCATCTTCTATGGTATGGCTATGAATGCTGCAGCTACAGCCACAGCCTCTGCCAATGCTGTCAATGGTGTATTGGAGAAGAAGGAGGATGGTACCACCTTGGCAGACATCACTTTTTCACCAAAACCAATATATACGGAAGAAAGTACACATCAGGAAGCGCAAGACATTGCGAAATACCTGACGAATGTCGCCAATGCTGGTGTTGGCGGTGAGACTACGCTGACACTGTTCCCCAACTTGAAGAATGTCAAGACGGGGTCATGGAACAGTGTGAAGGCTGTCGTCCAGCAGATTTACAGCACCATCTACGAGCAAGTAGCTGAAGGCAACCTGCAAGATGCTATTGTTAAGGCTATGCTGAAGCAGACCTGGGGTGAAGTTGAATATACTTTTGCCCATGTAGTAACGGACACCCAAAATAAAAAGGCACTCTCATTTGCAGAGCAAGAGGGGGATAACAATTTCAAGACCTTTACTTTCCCCAAAAATGTGAATTTGCCCGATGGTGCTGTCTATATTCGGTGGAACACCAACAAGTTCGAACCCATTGCCACCGACAATCACGGTTTGAACATTGCCACACTCGACAAGTACGTATATCCTCCCTCACTCTACTTTTTTGGGTTGAGCGACATCAAGACTGTTGCTGCTTCTATGCAATCAGCATATAATAACACTAACACTTGGGCTCAGATTCTTGCTGCCTATGATGCTGTACCAGCCGAAAACAAGAGCACCGTCGTTCAGTCTACTACCCAGTCCATTGCAATTGTGAAGGAAGTGCAGTATGCCGTCGGTCGTCTGGATGTATCAGTAACGGCAGATGGTACCAGCGGAACTGAGCTGAAGGACAACGCTGACAACTATATCACGTTCGATGAGGATGACTTTCCCGTTACAGGTATCATCGTGGCCAACCAGCGTCCTGTAGATTATAAGTTTGAAACGGGGACTGGTACTCAGTATACCATCTACGACAGTCAGGTCTTTGGTGTCACAGGAACACCAGACACCTATTTGTATCCTGGTGCTGCCTCACCTAACAAGACACACACTCTTGTGTTACAGACGCCTATTGTGGATCCTGATAAACAAGGTACAGATGCTGGCAAAACAGACGATAATGCCAACGTGAAGATTGCCATAGAATTCATGAACAACTCGGGCCAACTCTTTGTTGGTAAGGACAACGAAATCATCTATCCCAACACCAAGTTCTATTTGATTGGTACGCTGGTTCCCGACAAGAATACCACGCAGACGTTGAAAGACAATACCACCATCATCAAACAAGCTTTTGTGCAGGACTATGTCACTACTGCCAACTTCAAGGTGAAGACCCTTCAGAATGCTTATAATCTGCTTCCCGATATGCGTACACCAAACTTGGAAATCGGAATGTCTGTCGATCTGACATGGGAGACAGGTATCACCCAAGAGATTGTTATCGAATAAAATAGCCATACGAGTAATCACAAAATAAAATATTATAGAATTATGAAAAAGATTCAGACTTTAGCCCTGTTCAGTGCCGTTGCACTGCTGGCTACCGGATTCAGCGCCTGCTCGTCCAGCGACGATGCCGTTGTGAACAATCCGAATTTCAATCCTGAGACGAACGAGGTGCTGGCTAAGTTCGTGTTCAATGTGTCAACAGGCAATCAGGCGATTACCCGTCAGACTCCGGCCGCTACACAGGCAGATGTTGACCAATTGTTCCGCGGCATCGATGATGCTGTGCTTCTCTCTTACAAATTGGATGCTGATGGCAAGCACCTGGCTGCGGCTGCAGCTGCCGACAAGCGTTTTGACCTGTCGTATGTGGCTACTGCAGGAACCATCGATAAGGATAATTCGCATCGTGTCATTGAGACCTCATTGCCACTGAATACCAATACGCTGCTGTTCTATGGCAAGGCTCCCAACGGCTCGGCCAGTGAGGCAGAGGCCGCCGCTGGTCTGACAGCCTATGACATCTATGGTCATCTGGCTGCTTACCAGATTTGTAACGGCGATGGAAGCGTCGATTTGGCATCTACTAACTTCGAGCTTGATTCACGTATCAACAGCCACGTGGGTGACTTCAAGAAGATTCAGAAGTTGCTGGCAGGTATCCTGACCTGTATAATGAATACCAACCTGACAGGCGACCAGCACGTCGACCTGAGTGCCGCAGATTATACCATTGCCGTGGGTGCCGATGAGTACCCTAACGGTCTGAAATGGGCTGACTACTACAATGAGAATAATGTAAGCCCTGTATCAGGTGGTGTGCTTGATCCCTTGGAAAAGAAACTAACTGATGCTTACCGTGAGATGACCACCATTCGTCAGAGCGAGGGTGAGTTGCGTGCCGGTTATGGTGAGGCCATCCGTGAAACCGTCGAGGATTTGTGGTCGGTTGTGAACGAAGTGCGTTGTGCTACCCCATTCTCGAAGGCTGAGGCTGTTGCCAAGTACCTGTCCATACGTATCCATGAGCGTATCAAGGAGTACTTCAATGCAACAGTACCTACAGATGGTACCAATGTAATTGTCCACGGTTTTGAGACGACTTCCAATGTGATTGCACACTTTGCCAACGACCAGGCCTGGCCGACGACAGCTGATCCCAAGCCTACTGACTTTGCATCTATTATTGGTGTCAATCTGATTGACTTCCCCCAGAAGCTCTATCATGTGGCTCCCGGTTCTGCCCATTACCTGTTTGATAAGGGAAAGCAGCAGTTCTTCTATGTGGAGAATTACAATACGGCAGCTGTAGGCGGTGCTGGCGGTTTCACAGTGGAAAGCTACTTCTATCCTGCTGAACTGCTCTACTTCGGCAATAGTCCTATCCGTGTTTCTGAGCAAGAGCACAAGCCCAACACCTATCCGAATGGTGTAGGAAACTGGGATACTGACACAGAGTGGACTGCTGACTGGGTGAAGAACAGTCACGTCATCTCGAAGACACAAAGTGTCGCTATGAAGAACGACATCAACTACGGTTCAGCGCTGATGAAGACTACCATCAGCTATGGTGCTACGACGCTGAAGGATAATAACCACGCTATCCAGGTATATAAGGATCCTTCACTTAGTCCGACTGACGAGCCTGACAACGAGATTACAGTCACCGGTACCACCTTCAAGCTGTTAGGTGTGGTTATCAGCGGCCAGTCGAAGCAGGTGGGTTGGGACTTCCTGCCCAAGTCTGGCACAGCACAGGGCTACGTTTATGACTATCACGTGACGGGTTCCAGTGTGATTCCAGCCACTGGCTCATCCGTTCCCAACTATACCTTGGTGTTCGACAACTACAATGCTACAGCTGCAGCCAATTCTGCTGCACAGGACAAGGTGTATGTAGCCCTGGAGTTGCAGAATAACTCCGGTTCTGACTTCTTTGGTGAACACGGTGTCATCCGAAACGGTGGCACGTTCTACCTCATCGGTGAGCTCGATCCTACTGGTAAGGCTGCTCCTGCCTGGCCTGCTTATCATCCCCTGCCTCCGTACAATGCTGATGGTACTTCGAAGAAGATTGCCCGTGTGTTCATGCAGGACTATATGACTTCAGCCAACTTCGTCATTGGCGAGAATTCGCTGAAGCATGCCTACCTGACCGTGCCCGACCTGCGCTACAGCTCGCTGACGCTCGGTCTCTCCGTAGACATCCGCTGGTCAACGGGTATCGACTTTGGTGACGTCGTCCTCGGAGGAGAGTAAACGAATATATTAGAAATGAGTAGCAGAAGGTTTGACATCATAGGTAACATTTTGACAGCAGTACTGGCAACGGTGCTGTTGTCAGCATGTTCGCTGATTGATGACACACCGGGCGAATGTGGTTACAAAGAGAACTACGAGCTTGACTATGAATTGCGCTTGGTGACCAATATGACCACCGAGTTGAAGACTCAGCTGTCTACTGAGACGGAATTAAGTCTGGCTCATTCGCTGCGTACCCATCTCTCTGACATCTTCACCGACTTTGCCCATGATGTTGACCTCTCGTTCTACGACACCCAGGGTGACTCTTTGCGCCTGCAGCACGACGAACATATCATGAATGCCAACCAGGCCAGCTATACGCTGAACCTGCCCAAACGACAGTATATGCATCTGGCCGTGGCCAACATCGTCGACAACGCTCTTGTCGATCTCGTCAATGACGAACGTTGTCACCGTTCTGAACTTATCCAGTTGCAGGGTGGCACACTTCGTAGCGTAGACGACGATGCCATCGACAGCCATACCACTGGTATCTTCACTGCCCGACAACCCATGGATATCCTTGAAGGAGTCGATCAGCAGTTCAATGTCCATCTCTATATGGCCAACTGTGCTGCCGTTCTGGTCATCGACACCATCGGCAGCGGTGTGAAGGATATCAAGGTCTACTCTAAGGGTTTTGCCACAGGTTTCCATGTTTCAGACAGTAGCTATGTCTTTGTCAGCGAACCGCCCTTGGTGCGCACCAAGCTGGTAACAAGTGAAGATGACGAGGATGGAGAGCTAGCTTTCTGCTCAGTGACTTTTCCATCCAGAGAACCTTCAGCAACTCGTACGGTCATCGAGACCACCGATCCTTTCGTGTCGCCTGAAGCTAACGAGAGCCTGTGGGAGTTTCACATCTATGCTGTAGCCAAAGATGAATCCACAACTCTCACCAAGCTCTACATCCGACGTCCGCTCAGAGCCGGTCAGCTGATGATTATCAAGGCCAAGGCCCGTCCTGATGGTTCTATCGATACAATTAACCCGACGGTAGGCGTCAATGTTACCCTTAACTGGCAAGATGCAGGACACTATGATCACGAGTTGTAATGATATATAATTATAATAAGGTATAGGGAATGACAGACATCCGACATCTCTTCTCCTGCTTCGGACTGCTCCTCATGCTTGCAGCGTGTGGCAGTAGCGACGACATAGCAAACACTGTGTCGCCTGATGGTCCTGTGTCAGGAGACGAGCAGTCGAAAGTCAGTCTGGCATTCTCCGTGTCAAGCACTGCAGCCCAGACACGTTCATCGGCAGAGATGGTACAGGTAAGTGGTTTCCGAGGTATTACGACACCGACGCTCCTAGCCTTCCAAGTACGCCGTGAAGTACAGAAAGACGACAAGGCCTATCCAGCTTCAGTATCAGGAGCATCTGGCATAGATGGCAAGAACGCAAAGTTCTTCTTCTACAACGATTTCCAATTGCCCATTGGCACCTCTGCATTGTTGGTCTATGCCAAGGCAACACCCGTTAACGATAAAGCCGTTAATGGTTCTACCATTTCCACTATCCCTACTAATACAAATCCTGCTGCCATTACCTTCAGTCCTGATTGTATCTATAGTGGCACTACGGTACATGCCGATGCCCAAGCGATTGCCGACTATCTGACGGCTATTGCTAATACGCCGAATTGGGAGGGTAGTAGCTATGACGAACTTCGACAGAATTTCATCGGTAAAGGAGCTGTGGCGCCAACCTTGATTGCTGGTTCCTCTGCCAGTGTGAATGCCTATGTGGACAAACTGATAGTGGAACTGAACAAGTCAGGTGACAGCGACTTGAAAACGGCTATTCTTGCGAAAATCGCAGATAAGCCAGACCAGTTGAAAGATGCTACGAAATATTACCCTGCATCCATCGGGCTACCTGATGGTGTAGCTGCACTAAAGTGGGTTGAAACGACAACCAATAATGTCACAACTGGAGCGTTTGTTCCCCAGACCACTACGACCTTACAAGGTGTCAATAGCCTTAACGTCTTTGCTTATCCTGCTGAACTGTGTTACTACGGCAACAGCCAGATAAAAACTTCAGAATCATTGATTGGTCATACAGGTTATACGTCAGCAACTGACTGGAAAGAAAGCGTATTGCCTAATTACACGGACGGACAAATCATTACCTCTACCACCAAATCGGTGGCCATTGAGAATCCATTGCAGTATGGCGTGGCCCGTCTTGATGTGACTATTCAAGCCAAGACGACAAAGCTGAAGGATAGTGACGGTACAGATATAACAGTCGGAGCAACGTCGTTCCCCCTTACGGGCATTATTGTAGGTGGTCAGCGACGGGTTGGTTTCGACTACAAGTCGTTAAACTCTGCCGACGCTCAGAGTTTGGTTTACGATAGTCAAGTGAAGAAAGACAACAACTCCTCTGCCTATCTACTGTCGACTGCTCCTACAGCGACAGACGCCGTGCATACGCTGTTGCTGCAGAGTCTTGACGGAGAAGACGAGACCATCATATTGGAGTTTGAGAACAATTGTAAAGATGGTGACAACAATGGCGTTACCTTCAAAGGTATAGATGGTATGATAAACCCTGGTACGAAGTTCTACCTGATTGGCACCATCCTCAAGCCTACGGAAGAAGAAGGCAAGGACTATACAAAACGTGTGTTTACTCAGGACTACATCACGTCAGCCAACATCACCATAGAGTCGCTGTCGCATGCCTATAATGCTGTGCCTGACCTCTACTATGATGCGTTGACCAGTTTCCAAGTTGTCAACATTGACATCAAGCCGTGGAGTGAGTCGTCGACCTCGCACTCGGTATACAATTGGTGAGAATAAAATGAAGAGTGAAGAAATGAGATATAGAAAAGAACATATTTGTAGTGTCATGCTGATAGCCCTGCTGTTGATAGTGGTAGGTGGTCTGCTGACGTCGTGCTCGAATGACGACACGCAGGAAAGTAAAAGCACTTCGCTGCAAATCATGGGCTTTACCCGTTCAGGAGATCCTACCCAGTCTTATGAAGGTAAGGGAGACTATTCGCCCATTAATTTATTCTTAGTAGATGGTGAGACCCCAAAGCAAGGTAGTGCCCGATATAACGGTTCGGAATGGAGGATTAGTGGTTTCACCAACGAAGATATTGGAACATCACATACCTACTCTCTTTATGGCTTTGCACCTGCCGAGGCTATTGGCAGCTTACTTACTGTAGGTGCTGAAAACACAACGCTGACCCTCACAGGTCTGCCTGCTGTTAATGCTAAAGACGTTTGTTTCATTGTGGGATTGCAGCGAATGGAGGATGTGAATACACCAAAAGGAAGTTGGGATGACTATGAAGGAAACTTCAGCTTTACCACTGGCTCAACAGCAGAAACAAAGAATCTGCTCTACTTGCTGATGGATCACGTCTATGCCAGCGTCTGTTTCACTATGGCCATTGATGAGGAGTATGCAGCCTTACGTAGCATCAAGATTAAGAAGATGGAACTGCGTAGTACGCAGAATACGACAACGGCGACCATTACGCTGACTCCCAACAACACAGGTGCAGACCCTGTACAAAGCGTCACATATTCATCAGCTACAGGTAGTAGTTGTTCTGCGACGTTCTTTGAGAGCAAAGTAGGTGATGAACTGACAACATTCGATACCGATAAGGCCAAGGAGTACACCTGCTGTTTCCTGCCCGGGCTGAGCAACGCGTTGACACTGGTCACCACCTATGACGTCTACGACAGAAAGGGAAATAAGATAGACGAACGCACGGCCTCCAACAAGTTGCCAGCACTGACTGCTTTGCGTGGCGATCGTGTAACGATAAATCTGACGGTAGCACCCACTTATCTTGGCGTGCTCTCTGACCCCGATTTGGACAACCCGACGATAACGATAAATTGAGAATGACTAAGATATTATATAATATAATAAGGTGTAGGTTTTTAGCTATTAGCTGTTTGCTATTAGCTTTCATCCTTATGCCTTTGTCATTAATAAATGCTCAAATCGTCATAGGCGGTCATGTCTATGGTGGTGGTAATGCTGGAAACACAGGCGGTAATACCACTGTTACTGTGCGTGCTGGCGACATGGATAGAGTATTTGGTGGTGCTCGTATGGCGAATGTCGAGGGAAGAGCCTTCGTGAACATTGACGGTGCCCATGCCTCTAATTATATCGTCATTAATCGTCTTTATGGTGGTAACGATATCGCAGGAACCATCGGTACGTCAGACGATGAATTACCAGATGCTATCAAAGATCATGCCGCTAACAATGGTGTAGATAAGACATGGAATGCTTTGGTACTCATCTCCACCAAGACCGTCACGACAGGAGAAGGCGACGAGGCTGTCACCACAGAGGCTGAAGGTGCTCAGAAGATTTATATTGGTCAACTCTTCGGTGGTGGCGATGGAGAATATGAATATGGATCAGAAACTGAAGGTTCCAATACCGTTTATTATGCTATAGATGATGGAGTTAAGGTGGCTACCAGTAACACAGCACTCACTGTCCCTAATCTTGGTAAGACTTTCGTTGACATTCACGGCGGTTCCATTGTCTATGCCTATGGCGGTGGTAACAATGCTACAATAACCGAGCGTACTGTTATCAGTATGGATAACCCTAGTGCAGTGGTGAACAGTATCATAGATGCTAACAATCCCAATGCTGATTCAAATGGTGAGTTGCTGACCAACGACCGCTTCGAGAACAAGATGGGCATCAACACCACCTTCTCCTACCCCAGCAGTGATGCTTACCAGATTGGACGTCTCTTTGGTGGTAACAACAAGGCAGATATGGCCATTCGTCCTCGATGGAATCTGCAAAAAGGTAGGGTGCGAATGCTGTATGGAGGCGGTAACGAGGGACGTATGACCAGTCCTGAAGGACTGCTGCTACAACTTACAGGTACTGGAATGGTGGTCGATAACGTCTATGGCGGTTGTCGCAAGGCCGATGTGAAGCCTTTGTACAACAACAACGATGCTACACCAGTGCCTTATGACAAAGTGCAACTGCCTACTGCAGATAATCCTAACCATATTCCAGCAGGCTACGCATCTCGTGTCAGAGTGACGGCCGGTCACGTCAACAACGTTTATGGCGGTAACGACATCTCAGGTAACGTCTATGGTGGCAATACCGTAGGTATCCTGACCCACATCTACGGCGACGTCTATGGTGGCGGCAACGGTTCGTATGCTTATACAGACAACCCAAAACTGAAGGATGATCCGCATTGGAGCGACTTCTACTATGATCCCAATCAGGTACTGACGACAGCAGAAAAAGCTGCAATAACAGATAGTAAGTTTTTGTCTGTAACAGCCCTCAACAAAGTACGTCCTAATGCTGAGAAGGTGTCTATCCTCGTGAGAGGTACACCAGGCAATCCTACCATCGTAGAAGGTGCTCTCTATGTGGGTGGTAACAGTGCCTCGCTACGAGAGAATGTTGAAGGCGCAAGTTCTGGCGACCAAACGCACATCAAAATTGGCTCTTATGTGACCATCGACAACGTGTTCCTCGGCAACAACGGCGCGAACATGATTAAATACGATGGAAGCGAGACATTTAGCAGAGGAGAAGGTGTGCTGCGCACATTTGCCCGTACTGGTATCGATCCTGATTATCCTAAGTTCAACTCTATGAATTTGGAAGACGAAGATGTTTTTGCCAAGTACATGGAGGGCTGTGCCATGAAGGTAAAATCTACTGTTGTCTTTGAGAGCAGACAAAATGGTGACGGTGCCGATTACATTCCTTATTCTACCAAGTTTGGTTCATTCTACTGCGGTGGTAACGTAGGTAGTATGATTACTGAGGGTAAGACGACTGTCAATTTCAACGACGAGGTAATTATCTACGACAAGGTGGTGGGTGGCTGTAATAACGCCAATGTGTATGCCGTGACAGGATTTAATGCTAGATACTTGGGCGGTTTGTTGGGCAATCCCGATCCCGCTCCAACAGGTTCGCCTGAAAATGCTATCGGTGACAAATTGGAACTGAACCTGTCAGGTCTGAAGATTCAGCCTAAGCGTTGGATTGATGAGAATGACAAATCGCTGGGTTTGAGATGGAATACCATCAAATCATCAACAGGTGAGAATGATAACTTCGACCCATCTACTGCGTCGCCGGGCCAGAGCACCGAAGCGGATCTGGATCGTCGATTCAAGGGTGGAAATATCTATGGCGGTTGTTACAATTCAGGTCATGTGAACGGCAATGTGGTTATCAATATCAATGCCTCCATTATAGACCGTAAGGGTGATGATGCTATTTTTGACCAGATAGAAGAGAACGAGGGTGAGGCTATCCTTTATGGTAACGATAACTATGAAATCACCGCGCGTCGCTCAGGTGTTATCCTTGACGAGCAGGGTATGGACGTGTTAGGTAAGGCGCTCAATGTTTTTGGCGGAGGTTATGGTGCAGAGTCTGAGATATGGGGTAGTACCACGATCAATCTTAACAAAGGTTACGTCTTCCAGGTCTTCGGTGGTGGTGAGAACGGAGCCATTGGTCAGGGTACCTATAATACAACGACAGGAAAACTGGAATATACCTATGACCCACGATATAGCTGTCACGTTAATCTGAAAGGTACGGTGGCAGGCGTTTACAGAGGACATGCAGAAGATAGCGACGATATGGCAGAGACCGAGTTTATCTATGGTGGTTCCTTCGAAGCACCTATCGCCGGCAACACCATCATCAACTTAGGTAACGGACGTATCTTCAACTCATTCGCCGGCAGTTGTAATGCCGATATTTTGGGCCATACTGAGACCTACATAGGACGTAGCGGTGTGGATGCTCAGGGCAAGGACGTGCTTGGCTTCCCTTGGATTCGTGACCATGTCTATGGTGGTAACGACCTCGGTGGGCAGATTCTTGATAACACCACTAGCTTCAAAAACCGCGTAAGTGCTGATTTGCAGACTAAGCTACATAATCCCGCAAATGCAGAGACTCCTGATGTCACCAATGCTTCTGCCTATATGGAGTATATCCAGGGTCGTGTGGGCTATATCTTTGGCGGTTGCTATGGTGACTATGACTATACTGATGCTCATTATAGCAAATATACCTATTCGGATGGAAAATCGAAGGAAGGCTTCACCAAGCCTCGTTTGGACAATGCTTTCGTGAACTTCCGTCCTAACAACCACGCCCGCAATGAGTTGGAAAGAATCTTCGGAGCTGGACAAGGCTCTTTGAAAGGTTTTGGTGTGGACAGCATGCAGAACCGCAGTTACATATTGGTTGATATTCCTCAGAACGTCACTAAATTCCAGAATGTAGCTGTGTTTGGTGCTGGTGCCAACTGCGGTTTGGGTATGCGTGCCGACTCTATTACAGTATCCACCCAGCTTGATAAATACTCTGCTATCATTGACCTCTTTAGAGGCACCATTGGCAATGTCTATGGCGGTAGCTTTGCAGAGGGTTTCACACGCCGCACTATGCTGAACGTGCCTAACACTTCTACCATCAGCGTGCAGAGCCTGTTCGGTGGTGCTTATGGCGATGACCCTCTCTATCCTTGCGACGTCTATGAGTCACACGTCAACTATCATAGTGCTAATGCCATCGTACGTGGCAACATCTATGGCGGTAACAACCATGCTGACCGTACACTCTATGCCCAGGTTAACATCAATGTGCCCGTCTATAACGGAAAGACAGACCCAGGCTTTGGTGAAGACACATGGGCTCAGTACACTGAGGTGAATCTGGAGCGCGGCGCACAGGTCTATGAGGTTTATGGCGGTGGTCACAACGGAAAGGTCATCAACCGCAAGTCGTTGCTGAAATGGCAGAAAGAAGAGCCAACCCTCGACCTTAGCATGCCTGGATATAATGAGTGCGGTCTTGAGCACGAAACATTAGTACATGCTACTCGCTTAGGAGGAAAATATCATACGAATGTCCACATCAACGAGGGAGCTACCGTTTGGAACTATGCCTATGGTGGCGGTATGGGTGACTCTACAAAGGTGAAACAAGGCATTCTCGGTAGTGGTGACGTCTATGGAAGCACCTACATCGATTTGCTGGGTGGCACTTGCTGCAGGCACCAGCGGCGCCGTAAGAGACTCCCTGCGTGTTACATCTGCCGGTTTTGACTACAAAGACACACATATTGCGGGCTTCACTGCCAGCAGTACGGCCTATATTGAAGGCGGTAAGGTGCGTAACGTCTATGGTGGCGGATGGCGAGGCAGCGTGGGCGAGCACGCAGGGAAAATCGACGCTTCTTATGCTAATGACATCCCAGGCGAGACACACGTCATCATCGGAAAGACTGATGGCACTTCCCTCACAGACGGCATTCCCGCCATTGAGCGTAATGCCTACGGAGGTGGTGAAGGTGGTGCGGTATTCGGTACAGCCAACATCACACTCAACAACGGATTTATCGGTTACCGCTTCTTTGACGCTGAACCTGCGGATAAAACCTATCCTTACACGAAGGAAGTACATGGCGATTGGACGGGCTATTATCAGGAGAAAATAGTCGATGAGACTTGGAGGGATGCAGACGGCGTTTTTATCCCCAACACGAATCTGGAGAACAGCGGTAATATCTTTGGTGGTGGATATATTGACAATAGTAGTGTGGATTTCACTAATGTAAAAGTATATGGTGGTACGGTACGTAACAGCGTCTTTGGTGGCGGTGAGATTGCTGCTATTGGACGTGGCGATGTTTATGGTGAGAACGATGAGAGTCCGTTGCGTACTCTGAAAGGTATCTATAAGGCTGGAAAGACAAAGGTCAGCGTGTACAATGGTTGGGTAAAACGTAATGTGTTCGCAGGCGGTAAGGGTATCGACAATCTAGGCCGTACGGGATCACTCTATACCAATGGCTATGTTTTTGGAAAGACCGAGGCTAATATCTTCGGTGGCGAGATAGGCACGGAGGAAGGTGTGGCATTAGGTTATGGCAACGTCTTTGGTGGTGGCGATATCGGTTATGTCTATAGTGCCTTCGAATATCCTGACGGTAGTCTAGGTATTGGCAAGAAATCAGGAAACCGCTATAAGAATGATGATGAGGGTCACTACTTCAAGTCAAAGAATGGTATTTTTACCGATGATGATGGTAATACCCTTGGAGCAAGTGCTGAGAAATACATGACCGAGGACAGCAAGGTACTGGTAGAGCCGCATTGTAGGGTAAAGACAGCAGTCACTATCAACGGTCACAACTATGAAGTTGGTGATTATGTACCCACATCTGATTTGAATACACTGAAGGATAAGACCACTGACGCTGCAACATGGGGTTGTCTGGATGTGGATGGTATTATCATCCACAATGCCGTCTTCGCCGGCGGTAATGTTTCGTCAGGTAACGATCAGGTGTTTGCCAATGCTACCACATTGTTTGGTAACGCTACGGCATCTATCAACGACGTCTATAATCGTGACCTGATTACCATTGGTACAGGTCATACCGGTGGTCTGTACGGTGATGGTAACCTGACCTTCGTGGATGGCTATCGTGAACTGAACATCACCAACTACGGTACAGATTATTATCATATTACAGACGATATCACACTTGCACAATACGAAGCCCTACCTGCACGTGAGCGTGCCTACTATGAACTGAAATACAGGTGTGTGGCAGAGTGTGAGGACAATGAGGGCACACATTACTCGGTTGGCTCTACTATACCTCAGGACGAGTTGGTGGTTTTGTTTGCCGGACAAACAGATATTGTCAGCGCTGACGGCACCATCAACAAGAACTATTGGGTAGCCAATGGTGTGGTATCACGTTATGCCGGTCGTATCATGAACACCATCCAGCGTGCTGACTTCTGCGGTGTATTCGGTAGCCGTATGGTGATGAAGGGTGCCCAGGACCGTGTGCCGGAGATTGTGGACTACACCAACTACACCATCAACCGTGTGCGTGAGGTGTCGCTGAACAAAAAGTTGTCCCCTGCCGGTGATACAGAGGCAAAGCATAAGATGCACGGCAACTACTTCGGTATCTATAGTAACGTGAACTTCTTGGGAGCATTGACCAGCGACGTCAGCTACGAAGATGGTGTTCGCGTAACGGACAACGTAGATGTAAGTAAGTATAGGTCTGCTGTTACGATAGACAATCAAACTTATGAATACGGCACCGCAACTTACCTGCAATGGAAGCAGGCACACATCAACGACCAGACCCGCAACAACGGTAATAGCCACAACCAGGTGGCACTGGCATCTGGCGTCTATCTGGAGCTGACAACAGAAGAGAGCACCGGCAATGACCTCCGCGAGAAGGAATGGGGCTATATCACCGGTGTTATCGAACTCGACCTCATTAATGTGCAGACAGGTGTCGGTGGCGGTTTCGTTTATGCCAAGAACGTGCATGGTGATTGGAGCCCGTCTGGCAAGACACGTAACACTTTGACCAGCCTGAACGCTGGTGCTGTAAGCAACCGAAGCTGGATATATACTGATCCCGAAACTTCAGAATCAACGCAGCACGCATGGCAGACATCGGGTAACTTCGTACACAGCACACAGACCATCGTCGATGACTGCTACGACGAAAGTGCCAAGTACAAAGGTGCTGATGCCGTTCCTGCCCACTACTGGTTCATCAAGGGACAGGTCTATGTTTATGACCAGTATATCTCGGCTTATACGGGTGCACCTAATGCCTATAGTGAGACGGTGAATATTCCGTTG
>CACYKE010000071.1 GCA_902774925.1 uncultured Prevotellaceae bacterium
TTTGACACCATACGATTGGGTGATAGTGACGAACTTGTGGTCATGGAGAACTTCGGTTCATTACCAAAGGGCGAATTATCTCTTGACGGGCATGGGCTTATAGTCATATGTACTGAAGGCATAGCACAGTTTGACTACGACGGACAGCAGATTCGGCTCCACAAGGATGACCTTTTCTTATATATGTCGCATAGCGTGGTCACCAATTTTATGTCATCTTCGGATTTTAACTGTCGTCAGATTTGGCTTTCCCGCGGCGAATTATGGAACATCAATAAGTACGGCGAGGTAAGTTTGTCAGACCTGCCTTATCTCAAACGACACCCAATAATGCATCTGACAGATGATGACGTGAAGTTGCTTGATGATTATTTCCAGTTGTTATGTCGCCGGATGAGAGATTCAAGTCCCGTGTTGTATTCCAATATCGTAAGATCACTCGTCAGTACGATGATGCTGGAAATACTCAGCATGATGCGAAGGCAGGAGCCTGAGAACACGGTAACGACCGGCGTCCATCGTCAGCGGTTGGCAAACGAGTTTATGCGCTTAGTGGAACAAAGCGACGGCCGTATCCGCAAGGTCGATGACATTGCAAACCAACTGAATATCACGCCGAAATATCTTTCGACGCTGTTGAAGGAGACGATGAACCGTCGTCCGAGTGAGATGATACACTTTTATACGCTGAAGGCTATAGAGCACCGTCTGCGCTATACTGACATGACGATGCAGGAGATAGCCAACGATCTGAACTTCGCCAATGCCTCGTTCTTCGGCAAATATTTCAAGGAACATACGGGCATGACGCCGTTGGATTTTAGAAAGAAATATCATCGGTGAAGAGGTTAGAGGTGAGAGGTAAGAGGTGAGAGGTAAGAAAGTAAAAAAGTATAAACGCAATAAATATGAAAAAAGGACATTTGGTAATGGCTGCGACGGTGCTGATGGCGCTATGTGGCTGTGGTGAGAAGAAGCAAGCCACCGTGGAACAGACGGTGAGAGTGAAGGTACAGGAGATTCATGCTGAGGCCGTGAACGGTGAACAGGGTTTCTCGGGAACCATCGAGGAGGCAAGTGGTGCGTCGCTGTCGTTTGCCGCTGCAGGTACTATCAAACGCATCTATGTGGACGAGGGTCAGATGGTGCGTCAGGGACAACTGTTGGCTGAATTGGACCCAACGACGTTGCAGAACGCCTACACCATCAGCAAGACGTCGCTGGAGCAGGCTCAGGATACCTACAACCGCATGAAGGAACTGCACGATGCCGGTTCGCTGCCTGAGATGCAGTGGATTTCCATTGAGAACCAGTTGAAGAGTGCCGTAGCACAGGAGGCGATGGCTCGGAAGACACTGGCAGATACAAAACTCCACGCGCCATTCAGTGGATATATCTCTTCGAAGATTGCTGAGATAGGCCAGAACGCCTCTCCAGGCATGCCGATAGTGATGCTGGTGAATATCTCGAGCGTGAAGGTGAAGATCTCTGTGCCCGAGGATGACGTACAGCGCATCCAGAAGGGTTCATCGATGAAGATTATTGTCCCGGCATTGGGCAATCGCGAATTCTCTGGTCATGTAACGGAACGCGGCGTGAGTGCCGATCCCCGTTCGCGCACCTATGAGGTAAAGGCTACCATATTGAATTCTGACGGCAAACTGCTTCCCGGTATGATTTGTCAGGCATTCACCAACTATATGCAGGGAACGACAGGCGTCTTCGTTCCTGCCAACCTGGTGCAGCTCGACAGTGACAACAAGACGTTTGTCTGGGTTGTAAACGGTGAAAAGGCCTTGAAGCGCGAGATTACCATCAGCGGTGAGACCGCTCAGGGTGCCAAGGTTTCGTACGGTTTGGTAGCAGGCGACAAGCTCATTGTTACCGGACAGCAGAAGGTGAGCAACGGAATGAAAGTGGAGGTTGTTAAATAATTGACAATTGAAAATTGATAATTGACAATTATGGAAGAGAATAAAGAAAAAAAGATGAGTCTGCAGGAGTGGTCGATGCACTACCGGCAGATTATCATACTGCTCGTGAGCTGTCTGGTGGCTCTGGGCATCTATGGCCTCGCGAACATCAATAAGAACGAGTTTCCTGACTTTACCATCCGACAGGGTATCGTCGTCGCCGTCTATCCCGGTGTGACCGCTCAAGAGATGGAGGAACAGGTGACGAAGCCGCTGGAGAAATACATCTTTACTTACCGCGAGGTAAAGAAGGAAAAGACCATCTCGTACTCGAAGGAAGGCTTGAGCATCATTCAGGTGGAGCTGAACGATGAACTGACGGACAAGGACGGATTCTGGTCGAAGTTCAAGCACGGCGTGCAGGGATTCAAGGCGCAATTGCCTGATGGCGTGTTGGCTATCCAGGTGAACGACGACTTCGGTGATACGTCAGCCTTGTTGTTGGCGATGGAGTCGAACGAGAAGACCTACCGCGAGTTGAACGACTATATGAATGCGCTGATTGACTCACTGCGCATGATTCCCAGTGTAGGTAAGATGACGGTGTTCGGTCTGCAAAAGGACCAGATCAGCATCTACCTGAACTCCGACAAGCTGTCGCATTACGGCATCAGCTACCTGACCATTGCCCAGCAATTGAGTGGTAAAGGTTTCGTGACTACCGCCGGACGTGTGAAGAACAATGGCTATAAGTCGCCCATCTATGTGGACCACGCGCTGAACAAAATCTACGATGTCGAGAATACGGTCATCTATACTGACGATGCTGGTAATATCATTCGCCTGAAGGATGTGGCAACGGTGAAGCGCGAATATCCGCAACCCAAATCATACATCACCAACAACGGCACGAAGTGTCTGCTGCTCTCTGTGGAAATCAAGAAAGGACAGGACGTATCGAGCATGGGTAAGGCCATCAATGAGAAGCTGACCAACATCAAGCAGCACATCCCCGACGACGTGCAGTTGAACGCCATTACCGATCAGGCAAAGGTGGTAGATGACTCCATCGACAACTTCCTCCACGAACTGATGATAGCCATCTGCACGGTGGTTCTTGTGGTGGTGCTGATTATGCCGTTCCGCGTGGCTGCTGTAGCTGCAGGTACGATGCCCATCACCATCTTCGTCTCGCTCGGTCTGTTCTATATGTTCAATATCGAGTTGAACACGGTGACGCTAGCGGCATTGATTGTGACGCTGGGTATGATTGTCGACGACTCCATCGTGATCATCGATTCCTATCTTGAGATGATGGCCGAGGGAAAGACGCGCTGGCAGGCTTCTATCGATGCCACCGTCCACTTCCTGAAGTCTATCTTCACCGCCACGCTGTGTATCTCGGTGACGTTCTTCCCGTTCCTCATCGTGATGACAGGTCAGTTCCACGACTTCCTGCTCTCATTCCCCTGGGCCATCTCCATCGTGCTCTTTGCCTCGATGATTATCGCCCAGACGCTGCTGCCCATCCTGCAGTACTTCTTCATCCGTAAACCCATGGAGACGAAGACGCGCGCAGACGGCAAGAAGCCTTTCAACCTGCTCGACATCCTCGACAAATACTACCAGAAGTTGCTGGCCAAATGTTTCGACCACCCCTGGTTGACCATTGCCGGCGGTGTGGCCAGCGTGGTCATTGGCGCCTGGATTTTCGGTCAGCTGCCACAGCGCATGATGCCATACGCCGACCGTAACCAGTTTGCCGTGGAAATCTACCTGCCTATCGGCACTGGCATCGAGCGCACTACCGTGGTGGCCGACTCGCTGGAGCACATGATAGCCAAGAAGGAAGGCGTTATGAGCATTGCCTCGTTTAAGGGTTGCTCTTCGCCTCGATTCCATACGGCTTACGCTCCGCAGATTGCTGATGAGAATTATGCCCAGTTCATTGTTAACACCACGGGCAACAAGGACACTGAACGTCTTGTGGATGAGTGTACCGAAGAATTTACGAACTATTTCCCAGAAGCATACGTCAAGATTAAGCAGTTGAGCTATTCATCGGTGGCTGTACCCGTGGAAATACGCCTGAAGAGCGATAACCTGGAGGAGTTGGCACAGTATAGTGACAGTCTCGTAGGTATCATGCGTCGGATGCCCGAATTGTTGCTGGTGCGCAGCAACCTGCTCGAGCCGCTCTCGACGACGCGTATCAAGATTGACGACGAGAAAGCCAGTCGTCTGGGCATTACCAATCAGGCTGTGGAACTGCAGATGGCCTTCCGCTACGGCGATGGCATCACCGTAAGCACTGCCTGGGAGGGCGACTACGACGTGCAGGTGAAGATGAAGACCGACAATGCCGATCAGGCTACCAAGCAGGATATCATGGACGAGCTGATACCTATCGGCATGACAGCTGCCATTCCTACCAGTGTCGTCGGACTGATGAGTATCCACAGCTCCGATGAAGCACTGCCCTGTGTTCCCTTGCGCCAGTTTGCCGAGATTGTGCCTTCGTTACAGTATGGTCAGATTTGCCACCGCAACGGTCTGCGCACGGTGACAGTGATGGCTGAGGTGGCCCGTGGCAAGAATACAGGCTTTGTCACGAATGATGTCATCAAGAGCTTAGAGAGTTTCAAGCTGCCCGAAGGCATGCAGATGGAGATAGGCGGTCAGTATGATGATGATAAAGACACCACTCCGAAGATTGCCAGTGCCCTGGTCATCTCCATTGCCATCATCTTCTTCGTACTGCTCTGGCACTTCAAGAGTGTCAGCGAGGCCATGCTGATCATGATTTGCCTGACGCTGTGTGTTTTCGGCACGGCTACGGGTATCCTCCTCGGACGTGTGCCCGTCTCTATGACTGCTGTCCTCGGTTTTGTGTCGCTGATGGGTATTCTGGTGCGTAACGGCGTCATCCTCTTCGACTATGCCGCTGAGGTGATGGAACTGGAGCACCTCCCATTGAAGGAAGCCATCCATGTGGCTGCCGAGCGCCGTATGCGTCCTATCTTCCTCACGTCGGCTGCAGCCTCGATGGGTGTCGTGCCGATGGTGTTCGGAGGCTCGGGTCTGTGGGCACCTATGGGATGTGTCATCTGCTATGGCGCACTCATCACCATGTTCTTTATCCTCACCATCATGCCAATAGCATACTGGAAGGTAATGGGACGGAGCGAGAAGAAAGAAGTTAGCGAAGTTACAGAAGTTAAAGAAGTTACAGAAGCATGAAAAAGATATTAACCATCATTTGCTGTTCCGTATGCTGTGGCTTTGCCGCAGCCCAAGGAACGTATTCCCTTGACCAGCTGAAGCAGCTTGCCGTCGAGAATAACTACAACCTCCGTTCGGCCCGCAACGCCATCCAGCAGTCAAAAGAGGTGAAGAGCGAGGCGTTTACGAAGTTCTTCCCCAAGATATCGGCTATGGGTTTTGCTTTCCAAAACAACAAACCCATGATAGACTATGACATCGAACTCCCTGACGTTCTTGCCAGTTTGATTCCGCAAGGTTTGATTCCCGCCAACATCAGCCTGATGAAGAAAGGTATATACGGCTCCGTTTCTGCCATACAGCCAGTCTTCATGGGTGGTCAGATCATCAATGGCAACAGGCTGGCAAAGGTCGGCATCGAGGCCAGCGAACTGCAGTTGGAAGTGTCGTCCGACGAGGTGGAGATGACTACCGAGCAGTACTACTGGCAGGTGGTCTCGCTAAAGGAGAAACTGCTGACGCTTGCCACCGTTCACGATATGTTGGAACAGCTGGAGAAGGACGTGTCGAATATGGTTCGCGTAGGAGCCGTCAACCGCAACGACCTGTTGCTGGTACAGCTCCGCAAGGGTGAAGTGGAGAGCACCACAGCGGAGGTCGAGAACGGCCTGACCACCCTCCGCCAGCTCTTGGCACAGCACGTCGGCAAGGCTGACGAAGCCATCGACGTAACTGTGCCCGAAGGTTTCGCCTTCGGGAACGTCCCCGATATGCCCATTACCCTGCGTCAGGACCATCAGTCGGCTCTGGCTGCCACGCCGCAGTACCGCCTGTTGGAGAAAAATGTCGAGGGTCATCACCTACAGCACGTGATGGCTGTCGGCAGCAATCTGCCGTCGGTGGGCGTCGGTGCCAGCTACAGCTATAACGACTGGTTTGGCAAGAGCTCTAACGCTATGATTTTCGCCACAGTCAGTGTGCCTATCAGCGGCTGGTGGGGTGGCTCGCACAATATCAAGAAAAAGAGCCTCGCCCTCGAAGATGCCAAGGAGCAGATGCAGGACAACGGTCAGAAACTCATCATCCGCATGAACAATGCCTGGGCGGCGGTAGAGACCAGTCACAAGAAACTCGTCATTGCCCGCGATGCCATCACGCAGTCTGAGGAAAACCTGCGTCTGAACCGCGACTACTACCGCGTCGGCACCACCAAGATGACGGACCTGCTCTTTGCGCAGGAGCAATACCAGCAGGCGCGTGACCGTTACACCGATGCCTACGCTGACTTCCAGACCAAGCAGTTGGAATACCGCCAGGCTACCGGACAAGAATAGAAAATTGACAAATAAATATAGAAGAGATGAAGAAAATACTATTATTTGCAGTCGCCATGATGGCTGCTGTAGGTGTACAGGCACAGAACTTCCCTGTGGGCGTCATGAGTGGACAGGACTCGGTGAAGAGCGTCCAGTTTGGTGTGCTTTCGTCGGTAGCAGTTAACGGCGGTAAGGGATTCCAGTATGGCACGTTCTCCAACGTTTCAGGTGGTATGTTCAGCGGACTGCAATTGGCCGCCATCAACAATATCACCCGCGGAATGAATAAGGGTTTGCAGTTGTCGGCCCTGCTCAATGTGTCGTCGGGGAAGACGAATGGCTGGCAGTTAGGTGCCATCAATTATGCCGACTCGTTGGACGGTGCACAGATTGGTCTGTTCAACGTAGCCCGCAAGCGTCCCAAGGGCTGGCAGGTGGGTATTGTCAACCTGTCGTACGACAGTATCGGTCATAAGATAGGCCTGATAAACATCAATCCCGCTACTACCATTGACTTGATGTTCTATGGCGGCAGTTCCACGAAGGTCAACGTCGCTGCCCGCTATCGTAATAAGAGTACCTATAATATTTTTGGCGTCGGTACTCACTTCATGGGTCTTGACTCGAAGTTCTCGGGTGCCATATTCTACCGCTTGGGACAGTACAAACAACTGTCGGACAAATGGAGTCTGAGCGGTGACGTTGGATTCTACCATGTGGAGACGTTCCATAAAAATTCGGACGAGGGTCCGGAACGTCTATACTCATTGCAGGCTCGAATCAATGCCGACTATCAGTTCAGCAAGCGCTTTGGTGCATTTGCCTCAGTGGGCTGGGGCCTGACGCGCTACTACAATCGTAACGAAACCTACCGCAACCGCCCGTTGTTTGAACTGGGTCTGACCGTCCGTCAGTCACGCGATCAGCACGGAACCTGGATGCGAGCATGGGAGGAGAAGCGCAAAAAGCTGGAATTCACCGACTCCACGATGGCGCTGCCTGTCGAGAAACACCCTTGGCGCGCACTAGCCGAGGTGACGGCCGTCAACGTTGGTGTACAGTTGTTCGACCGCTGGGTGTTGAAGGAGGAGTTCGCACAGACCACCCTGAATTCGCTGAGGCATAACTTTACCGACGGTATGGTGTGGGATAACGACTTCTTCGTCACCAACATGTTTGCCCATCCGTATCACGGCAACCTCTATTTCAACGCTGCACGTACGAATGGACTGACGTTCTGGGAGTCGGCACCATTCTCGCTGCTGGGTTCGGCTATGTGGGAATTCCTGGGTGAGACGGAACCACCTGCCATCAACGACATTATTGCGACGACGTGTGGCGGTATGGCACTCGGTGAGATGACCCACCGGCTGAGCCATACTATCCTTGACGACCGGGACAGGGGCTGGAAGCGTTTCTGGCGTGAGGCCGCCGCTACCATCATCAACCCCATACAGGGTATTCACCGTATTGTCAGCGGCGATGCCTGGCGTGTACGTAGCGACCACTATCGCTACCATGACTTCCGTGAGATACCCGTCGACGTGTCGTTCTCTGTCGGCTGGCGCTATCTGGCCGATGACGGTGCCTTGTTCCGCGGTGTCCACGCACCCTATCTGAACTTTAACCTGCTCTATGGCACATCTGTTGACGGTGAAAGCCACAAGACTCCCTACGACTTCTTCGACCTCGACGCTACCATCAGTATCGGTGGCGGCCAGAAGACGGTCAACAACATCAGCATCGTAGGACGACTCTGGAGTACGCCGATTATCGACCGTCCTGCTAAGACCAAGGACGGACAGGGTATGGCTGCCGAGTTTGGTATCTACCAGCACTTCAACTACTACGACTCCAACCCCATTGAGGACGGTTCCGAGCTGATTCCCTATCGTATCAGCGAGGCTGCCGGTTTCGGTCCTGGCTTCATCCTGTCGATGCCTCAGGCCGGTGCTCTCTCCAAGATGGAGCAGCGCGTCTTTGTAAGCGGCATCCTGCTCGGTGGTACCAAGAGCGACTACTTCAACGTCATCGAGCGCGACTACAACATGGGTAGCGGATTCAGTATCAAGTCGAAGACGCAGCTCGACTTCGGACGCTTCGGACGCATCATGCTCAATGCCAAGTACTTCCGTCTCTACACGTGGAAGGGCTACAATACCTATACGTTTGATGAATTGAAGGAGTTCAAGGACGGCACCAGAGACTTGCACTACCTGAACGTACAGGGGGACAACAGCAATGCTGCGCTGTTGGTTGTCAATCCCGTCTTTGAGTTCCACGTTGCCAAGCAGTGGTCTATCAACCTCTCAGGTACCTACTACTGGCGCCGTACGCACTATAATTATTATTATAACGGAACTCGGGAGTGGGGTAGAGATAGTAATGTCTATGCCCGTACCTTCGAAACCAAGATCGGACTCACCTGCAGATTATGATGATTAGAGTAATACTGTCAATCATTCTATTTTGTGTTGTTACGGTGGAGACGGACGCCCAGTCCGTTTCCGCTGACAGCATGAAAAGCGATACCATCGTAAAAAAGGAAAGTCTGGGGAAACGCCTGAACAAGAAACTCAGCAACAACTACTATAAGTCGAAATACGATACGAACTATGTCGTCCGGCCCAAGGAAAAATGGCTGCTGAGGGCGATGGTCAACCAGACGGGCAACTATATCCATGCCAAAGGCACGGTGAACGATATCTGGTCGAAATACGACCTGCACACCAAGAAGAATACCACCATCGGGCTTGAGGTGAACTACTGCGACCTTGCCGTTTCGCTGTCGCTCAATCCCGCCAAGATACGCGGCGACTACGACGACTATGAGTTCAACTTCGAATACCATGGCAATCGCATCAGCTTCGACATCAACTACCAGCGCGCTACGTCGCTGACGGGTGACATGAAGTTGGGCGATATAGACCATCTGGACGAGGAAGGGCTACGCATGAATATCGTCAACGTGGCAGCCTATTACTCCTTCAACCACTGTCGCTTCTCCTTCCCCGCCGCTTTGTACCAGAACTACTACCAGCGTCGCTCGGCAGGCTCATGGCTGGCGGGAGCCAGTTTCCAGGGCGGTAGCATCAAGACCACCGACGCGCTGATTGAGCGCAGTCCGAAGGCCCCCGACGTACACCTCACCTTTGCCAATTTTGCCATTGGTGGTGGCTACGGCTACAACCTCGTACTCGGCCGTCACTCGCAGTGGTTGCTCCACCTCTCGGCCATGCCCAACTTCGTGGTTTACAAGCACAACACGCTTGAGGGCCGTTCTGCTGCTGACCGCATGCAGGGCAAGGACTATCAGGAAAAGCGTGACCACGGTCTGTGTTTCAACATGATCTTCAACGAGCGTGCCTCCGTGGTCTATCACTTCACGCCTCGTTTCAATGCTGGTGCCTCGTTCATGATGAGCAACTCCATCTACGACAACGGCGATGTCACTTTCAATCAGAACAAATATCATGCCCGCGCCTTTGTCGGCGTGAGATTATAGGATAACATAAAAAGTTTCATATTCGTTGTTCCTTGCGCAACTTTCAACGCAACCAAAATGACTGAAAGCACATGAGACTTGGCTAAAAATTTGGCTAAAAGAAAAGAACCTATCTGAAAATCAATCAGTTAGGTTCTTTTTCTGTCGGGATGAGGCGACTATTTTTCAAACAACCGCCACAAAGCCTTGGTTGTTTTTGTAAATTCGTAAATTTCAGAAAATCAATAAATTATGTCTTAAATTGCGCTAAAATAGTTGCGTATTCAAAAAACTTTTTGTACCTTTGTAGCGTGAAAACGTGGCTAAAAATGTGGCTAACGCAACAAACAACCAAGTATGGCATCATATAAATACGTTCAAAGGAAATACAGAGAAGGGAAAGTCGTTGCTTACATGCGTAAGAATGGCTCAGTAATGCGTTACAAACTGTGTAAGATAGATAAGAAGTGGCTAACGACAACGCTTCAAGTGAAATCTGATTATCCTTTAAGAAGTGCAGAAGAACTCAACGAGGAAATTGACAAGTTGGAAGAACTTGTCGATAACACTATTGCAGAACTCCTTTATGATAATCCCAAACTATACATTACTTGTGCAGTCATTGATAAGGCTATCGCTGACAAAGAGAAACGACAAAAAGAGAAAGCAGAAGAAAATGACAAGAAACTATTGTTGTTTGACTTTAAACTATGGAACAGACGAAAGAAAGAAGAACTTGTTAAGAAGGATATTGCAAAGGGGTTGAATCGTAAGACTCCGCCAACAATCAAAGATTATATAAGTGCTTGCAACGCCATTGAAGATTACGAGTATGATAACAATTGTACCCTAAGACTTCAAGATATTGATGAAGATTTTATCGAGAACTTCAAAGAATTCTTGGCAGATGAACACGTTAGTACAGAAGAAGGGCATAAGTATAAGTGTAGGGGTGGTATGGTTAACCGTACTATCGACAAGAGACTTGAATGTTTGTCGGCATTTATACGCTCATATTATGGTGATGTGGAAACGGCGCAGTTTATCTTTGAGTCGAGGTTAGGAAACAATAGTAGAAACAGAACGATTATACGTCTTCAAAAAGACGAGATTAAAGAACTCTATAATAGGGAACTTAGAAATCCAAGTTATAACCGTGTTCGTGACTATTTTGTTTTTCTTTGTCTCACGGGTATTCGCTTTGGTGATTTTGTTTCTATCAATAAAGACAACTTCGTAATGGGTAAGGATGGACTTGTTACTTTGTCTCTCTATACTCAGAAAACCAATATCAGGGTTGAGATAAGGCTAACTAAGCAAGCAAAAGAGATAGCAGAACGTTACGATTACAAGTTTGATGGTTACACTAATCAAGCGTTTAACCGTGCTATCAAGGAACTCTTTAAGGATGAAGAACTCTTTGAAGATGAAATCGTAACATATCGTGAAGTTCTGAATCAAAAGCCTCAACCTATAAAGATGTTAAGAAGGGAGAAAATCACAGCACATACATGTAGACGTACATTTATATCCACAATGATAGAAAATGGTGTTCAACCAATTCACGTAATGCACATGGTGGGTCATACAAAAATGTCAACACTACAGATTTATATTGATAGGTTTTCCCCAAAGGCAGAGAATGAAATCAATGTCTTGGAGTTCTAAGGGGTGGTAATCACCACCACCCCTTTATGAACTGTCTATAACCCTTTCAGAATATCCATGAACCAACTTCATTCTATAGCAAGGTCTGTTTGCTAAAAATTCCGCCGGAAAATTTGGGCCAAATTAAAAAGGGTATCATTCTGAACCTATTTCAAGTTTCACGGTTGGGTATAGGTTGTGCTTGTTGTAAACAGACTCAATGATGGCTTTCAGTTCCTTCACTTCAACCTTTTCATTTTCTTTCACATCAAATACAACAAGTGCATCGTGAAGATTAACCACCTTCCATCCCCTTCGCCAACATTCTATTAATATGGGTCTGAATAGTATGCTTTCATTCTTCATCATTGCATGTGGTAGCTTGTCGTCGGTCTTTTCCTTTAACTTGTATATGACCTTCCAAACATTAGGGTACTTCTTTTTGAAAGCCCTGCAGAACTTGGTCACAAACACATCATCAACATGGGAATAGAAAACCTGACTGAACACCTTCTTCTTAATATCACTTCGCTCTATGTCCCCGAATTCACTGATAAAATCATCATAGAATTTACCGTGTTGAGTTTTTGCAATGTATTCTATTATATCAATTGGAATATTATAAATTTCTAAATTATTATCTTTCAGTAATTTACCAAGATATTCCCCATCATAATGATATATATTATTACTATATAATGTAAATAAAATATTATTATTTATATTAAAATAATTAATAAGATTATAATTTAATAATAAAGGATGTGAGTTGGCCACGTCCAACTCATATTTTATATTATAGTATTCTCGCAGCTCCTTTGGGAGCGAGGTTAGAAAATGATAAATCCTACCTTGTTCATCAATATTATATATTTCCATATTATCAGCGGAAAACTCGTTAACACAAGCACTGTAATAATGGTATCTGTGTTCTGATTTGTCTTTTATGTTATCGCTGATATACTTTCGCGCCCCATCTTTGTCGGTCAGACGTAAACAACTTAAACAATCGTTATAATGGTCGATGTACTTATTACGCTCGTACTTGGGCGTAGGTTTCCACTTCTTCAATGCTTGTTCCCACTTCAAGAACTTCTTGTTTTGGACTGTCCTATAACTGATATTCCAATCAAGCAAACAGATGCTTCGTGAATGCTTCTTAGGTTCATAAGTTCCGATATTTACAATTGCCATTCTGCAAAGAGTTGAGAGCATATCAGAAAAATGGTCGTTAAAGATATGGTCTCTATAAAACTGAGCATGTAAGTAGCAGATACCATCCTTGTGGTACTTGCATCGTGTAATGATAAGGTGCAGCATGTACAGATACTTTTGCTTCAAAATCGTCCTCGATGGTTTGGACTTTCCCTCAAAATCGCAATGATAAGTGATGTGCATATCCATAATGTGCTCAATGTCAATATCTGTGAGATATGCAAGTGTGAATTTTGTATTTTTTCTCATATTATCATGTGTTTTCGCTCAAATATACAAATTTTTATTCAGAAAAAGAAGGAAATTGGCATTTTTGTGGATACTTATTGCATATATGAACTTGGTTCATAGCGTCTGACAATAAATATAACAAGGTATATGGATAATAATACAAACGCACATCAACGCCCTTCAAGGGTTGGGGCAGCTAATCCAATGTGGGGAAAGAAAATGCCTCCTGAGGCTCGAAGGAAACAGTCAGAAGCAGCAAAGAGGCATTGGGAAGATTACAAAAAATTGAAAGACAGTCAAGAACACGTATCAATGGACGAGTTTTTGAAAGGTGAGAGTTTCAAAAGACGTGTCTCTGAGATACTGCGAGAGGAACTAATGAAGGTTGCACAGAAAAGGGCTGAAATACCTCTTTTTTGACAATATCATGCACCGGTGATTGGGACGTTTTGGAGGGGTTAATCTTCTGAAACGCCCTATTTATAGGAGTTGGGAACAGATGTTTACGTTTCGCCCCGATTGAAAATTGTAATTTCAAATTTTCCTATTCAGACTGTTTTCTTATGCCTCTTCCCCCTGACTTACTAAGTAATTGCCCCTTTCTGATAATGCACTTCTTATTCATATAGGGGTGCTCATTTGACAGCCCATAGTTACGAAGTGAAGAATAAGCAATACCAAGTTGTTCACTTGTGTAATGCTCGAAGATGTTGGCAATGCTGCCAAAGTAATGATGTTCGTCAGTCTCTAATAACTGCAAGTGTATCACCGTTCTTTCTTTTTCCATTGTACTTGTTCAATTGAATTTTGGTGCAAAGATACGCAATTTATTGCAAATACCAAATAAAAGTCATAATTTTAGCTTTTTTTAGCTTCAAAAACTTGCATA
>CACYKE010000072.1 GCA_902774925.1 uncultured Prevotellaceae bacterium
TAGAAAAATGAAGAAATTAGTATTTATGTTCGTAGCTGTTGCAGCTATCTCTTTCGCTTCTTGTGGTAACAAGACCGCTCAGGCTGAGGCTGTTGATTCAGATTCAATCGCAGTTGTTGATAGCGCTGACACTGTTGCTGCTGACACTGTAGCTGCTGACACTGTTGCTGCTGATAGCGTGAAGTAAGCAATACCGAACGAAATCGAAAAAGCAAACCGCCCGATGTGAATCCGGCGGTTTTTTGGTGTCCATATCTGTGCAGCGTAATCAAATTTGGACACAAATGTCACGTCATGGTCGCAAGAGACATGCAGCCGTAAAGGGAAAAAAATGAAACCAAAAAGAGGATGTGCATTAACACATCCTCTTCTCTTTTTATTGCTTACCGCTTAGAGGTTCAGGCTCTTCTTGATGGCCTCAATCTTCTGCTCAGCAGCCTTCGAGCAACGCTCGTAGTCGGCAGCACCAGCGAAACTGGGATCCTTGACCTCCGTGTAGAACTTAATCTTCGGCTCGGTACCAGAAGGACGAACAGAAACCTTCGTACCATCCTCGCAGAACCACTGCAGCACGTTAGAGGTGTCAGGCATGTCGAGCTTTGCCACGCTGCCGTCAGCCTTCTTGGCTTCGAGTGTCTTATAGTCCTTCCACAAACAGATCTTGGCACCACCAAGCTCCTTCGGAGGATTAGCGCGGAAGTCGGTCATCATCTGCTTGATTTCATCAGCACCGCTCTTACCTGGACGTACCACGTTGATGGTTACTTCCTTCGAAAAGCCGTACTCCTTGTAGATGTTCATCAGCAAGTCGTAGAGCGTCATACCATTGTCGCGAGCCCATGCGGCAATCTCACAGATCAGACAGATAGCTGCGGGGGAGTCCTTATCCCTTACCTTGTCGTAAGGCAGGAAGCCGAACGACTCCTCACCACCACCGATATACTTCTTCTTACCTTCGTTGACGCGAATCTCATTGGCAATCCACTTGAAGCCCGTGTAGCAGTCCTTGTACTCTACCTCGTTCTTCTTGGCAATCTCGGCAATCACCTCGGTGGTCACGATGGTCTTCACCAGGAACTCGTTGCCCTTCAGCTGGCCGAGCTTCTTCTTGTTGGCGATGATGTACCAAGAGAACATCATACAGGTCTGGTTACCATTCAGGATCTCCCACTCTCCCTTCGAGTTGCGGCAGACGATAGCCAAGCGATCGGCGTCAGGGTCAGAAGCAATCACGAGGTCGGCATTGAGCTTTGTACCCAGCTTCATACCCAAGGTCATAGCCTCGGCATTCTCCGGGTTCGGGCTGACAACCGTTGGGAAGTTGCCGTCGATAACCATCTGCTCGGGTACGACGTGGATGTTCTGGAAGCCCCAAGAACGCAGAGCCATCGGGACGATTACGCGACCTGTACCGTGCATGGGGGAATAAACAATGTTGAGGTCCTTCTGTCGCAGAATAACATCCTGGTCAACCATGGCCTCCTTGACAGCCTGGATGTAGTCCCAGTCCATCTCACCACCGATAGGAATGATGAGGTCTTTGTTGCCCTCGAACTTCACATCCTCAATCTTCACCTTGTTCACCTCGTCGATGATACCCTTGTCGTGCGGAGCCAGCACCTGAGCGCCATCGTCCCAGTAAGCCTTGTAGCCATTGTACTCGCGTGGGTTGTGGGAAGCGGTGACATTGACACCAGCCTGACAGCCGAGCTGACGGATAGCGAACGAAATCTCAGGCGTAGGACGCAGACTTTCGAAGAGATAAACCTTGATGCCGTTAGCCGAGAAGATGTCGGCAACGGTCTCAGCGAACATACGGCCGTTGTTACGGCAGTCGTGACCTACAACAACGGCACTCTGCTTACCAGGGAATGCCTTGTTGATGTAGTTGGCGAAACCCTGTGTAGCCATACCCACGATGTACTTGTTCATGCGGTTGGTGCCAGCACCCATGATGCCGCGCAGACCGCCCGTACCGAACTCGAGGTTCTGATAGAAAGCGTCAATGAGATCCGACTTGTCGGGGTTGTCCAACATAGCCTGTACTTCCTTACGTGTCTCCTCGTCAAAGGCTGGAGAGAGCCATACTTTTGCCAATGCCTCGCACTGTGCAATTAACTGAGCGTTATTTTCCATAATAATACAATTTGTTTTAGATTGGTTTTATAATACGCAAAGATACTGATTCTTTTTCAAAATCAGTATCTCTTGACGTATTTTTTTGCTTTTTTTAAATATTCAGCGTCTTCAACACCCTGTCAATCTCATCAAAACGCTTCCCCATGTTCAAATTCAGGTAGATGCGGTAAAGTGCCGGAGCCCATCGTTTTTTGTCATCTGGCGCCAGTTTTCGATAGGCTTCCATATAAGGCCGTGCATCCTGATACAGTTTGATGAGTTGGACATGATTCTTACGCGGTTCATTTTCCTGTTCCAGTTTCAAGGCCCTGTTCAGATGAACTGTTGCAATATTGAAATAAGCCTCAGGCATGGTGTCGTTGAGGGCAATAAGCCGCTCGCTGGTTTTAAGACAGTCGTCGTAGTAGCCGGCATTCAACTGTGCCACAGACTGAGCCAGAAGGAACAACTGGTTGTCGGCATTCGTCCTCAGTCCCTTCTCCGTCAGTTTCAACACATCGTCATACTGTCCCTTAGCCGTATAGAAATCTGCCAATCGTGGGAAGAAGTAAGGATGTTCAGGATATTCGTCGTAGCCCAGATTCAGCATAGCAACCAGCGCAGAATCATTATGCTGCTGGATATATGCCTCACAAATGTATTGCAATGTAAAATCACGTTTAGTACTATCTCCCAAAGCCAACGTATGATAGTGTAACGTTTTCTCAGGTTGACGAAGCTTATAGCCACAGAATGTTGCCCAATAGGCAGCCTGCGCCATCAGCGAATCGTTCTTCAGGTAGTCATAGCCCTGAAAGAGCGGCTGGTTGGCGGCATCCAGGTAGGTGGACAAAAAACTGAAGGCATCAGCATACTGCGCTTTACGGACCTGAAAGGTTCCTCCATAATACAGGTTACGACGTAGGAGGTCAAGCTGGCGGGCGTGGTCAGAACGGTATTCCGGACGGACGCGTCCCTTCTTGTCAGGACGTGCATCCAAGGTGTCAAGCGTCTCTGCTATCTGGTAGAGTTTGCGGATAAGGCCAAAGAACTGTACCGTGTCGTACTTCTGCTTCAGGTAAAGTTTCTCGTTGGCGGCCTCATATTGTTTCATGACTGCCTCGTACCATGTGTCGTAAATCTTGGGATTCTGTCTGTTAGCAGTGTTCTTCGCCAGCAAATCCGTCATCAGCTTTACTGCTGAAACGAGTTCCTTATCCTTTCCGCTCTTGATATATGTCTTTGCCTGACTTATTTCCTTCTTCTGTGCCCCAACAACGAGCACCATCAGCAGGCAGCAGGTTATGGCTATTATCCTTTTCATCTATTTACACCTTATTATATTATAGAGAAGAAGACACAAAGAAGTGGGAAACGTGCCTTATCAGAACGAAGTGGCCGTTTTTCCCACTTATGTTTCTTTTGTTCAACGTATTCTGTCGGCTGCACGTACCAGTTTCTCATCAGCAAGTATCGCCCTGCGAGCCATAAAGCAAAGAATGGCTGCAACCATCGGCAATGCCGCTGTCAGAGGCAGTTGTTCAGCAAGTTTCCCCTGATGGATGAGTACTGCCAGTACAATATACCATATCAGGCATACAAATATGCTGCAGAGGCAAAGGTTTGCCTGTACCTTACGGCGCTTGTACAGGAAGATGGTATACAGGCTGATGGCCGATGCCAGTATCTGGATAACAAATAAAGGCCACGCCAGAAAGAATACCATCCCCAGAATGACTGCTACCAGCAGATACAGTGTTTGTATACGCTGTATCATGACAGACGCTCTCCTTCAGAATTTGCTGACTGCTGAGAATCACGGGCGGGGTCGCGCCAGTAAATCTTATCCTCGACAAACTCCTGCGTAGCCAGCAGTGAGGGCTTGGGGAGTTTCTCGTAATAGCGTGAAATTTCTATCTGTTCACGATTCTCAAACACCTCCTCCAGCGAGTCATTATACGAAGCGAACTCAGCCAGTTTCTTGCTGAGGTCTTCTTTAATCTGTACACTAATCTGGTTGGCGCGCTTGGCAATGATTGCCACACTCTCATAGATATTGCCAGTATCCTCGCAAAGATCCATGATGTTACGGGTCACGGTATTAACCGGTGCTTTTGATTTCTTGTAATCCATATTCTATAAATAACTTTCTAATTTTTCAATCTTTTGTTATCTTCTTGCATTTGGCAATAAACTTCTCTGCCGTCTTGCAGTTTTCCGACTCAGGGAATTCATTGAGGAATCCGTAACATTCGTCTTCTGCATCGCGGTAACGTTCCACACGCTTTTCTTCAGAGCTATTCTGAGCCAGTTCGAACTTGCTCTTCATGATGAGCAACGAGAACTTCTCACGCATTGACGTATAAGGATAGGTCTTCAGTGCGTTCTGTGCCGTAATGATGCACGACTCGTAGTTGGACTCCGTATTGGAATTGATATTGCCGAAGTATCCTCCCAAATTGTAATAGAGCTCAGCAGACAAATACTCCTTCATGACCAGATTGTCCTGCAGGATGAAAAGTCGCTTCTGGGCCTCCTCCCTTAATGACGATTCAGGGAAGTAGTCCATGAAATTCTGGTAGGCATTAATGGCTCCTACCGTTGCCGACTGGTCTAGACGGGGGTCAGGCATACTCTCAAAGAGCGACTGTCCCACGTAGAACGATGCCTGCTCGGCAAAATCGCCCTTCGGATAACTCTGGAAATATTTACGGAAGGTAGCACTTGCAGCCTCATAATCCCGATTGCAATATTGTGCCATAGCCAGCATATAGAGACTTTCCTGAGCATTCTGCCTACCCTTCTGTGCCGTCACCACCTCAGAGAGCAACGTGATAGCGTTGCCGAATTTTCCTTGTGCAAAACACTGCTTGGCATATTCATATTTATAATCCTTATCAGCAGACTTGTAAACGCTACTGAACTCAGACGCACAACCTGTCATCAGGAATGCCATACAAAGTGCTATGATGTTGTTTTTGTTCATCTCTTTCGATTTTGACGTGCAAAATTACGCATTTTCCTGCGAAAACCAAAGGTTTTTTGATAAAAATTAGGGATTTAGGCTGTTTATTAGGAAATATTTCGTAATTTTGCGCCATTATGGACTTTCATTTAACATCCAAATACAAACCAACGGGCGACCAGCCCGAAGCCATCCGCCAATTGACGGACGGTTTGGAACGTGGCGATCAGGCACAGGTGCTGCTAGGCGTCACGGGTTCTGGTAAGACATTTACCATTGCCAATGTCATTGCCAACGCTGGAAGACCGACGCTCATCCTGAGCCACAACAAGACGCTGGCAGCCCAGTTATACGAAGAGATGAAGGGCTTTTTCCCAGACAATGCGGTAGAATATTATGTCAGTTATTATGACTATTACCAGCCAGAGGCCTATCTCCCGACAACAGATACCTATATTGAAAAAGACCTGTCCATCAACGACGAGATAGACCGTCTTCGTCTGCGAGCCGTAAGTAACTTAATGTCAGGAAGAAAAGACGTTATCGTTGTATCTTCTATTTCATGCATTTACGGCATGGGGAGTCCAGTAGCATTGAACGAAAACATCATTGAAATTCATCGCGGACAAATTATCGACCGCAATGTTTTGTTAAGAAAATTAGTTGGCGCTTTGTACGTCCGTAACGACATAGAATTGAAACGCGGCAACTTCCGTGTGAAAGGTGACACCGTTGACATTGCCATCCCCTATAGCGAGGCCATTCTGAGGGTCACATTCTGGGACGACGAGATAGACGCCATTGAAGAACTGGATGCCTACACCATGTTGCGCATGTCCTCTTTCGACGAATACAAGCTCTATCCTGCCAATCTCTTTATGACGACGGAGGAGCAAACCAACATCGCCATCCGTCATATTCAGGATGACCTGGTCAAGCAGATGGCCTTTTTCGAGGAACTGGGCGACAACATCAAGGCCCAACGCATCAAGGAACGCGTGGAATACGACATGGAGATGATTAAGGAACTGGGCCACTGTTCAGGCATTGAGAACTATTCACGCTATTTTGATGGTCGTGAGGCTGGCGAACGCCCCTATTGTCTGCTAGACTTCTTTCCTGACGATTTCCTGATGGTCATCGACGAGAGCCACGTCTCCGTACCACAGATTGGTGGCATGTATGGTGGCGACAGAGCGCGCAAGACGAATCTCGTAGAATATGGATTCCGTCTTCCTGCAGCTTTCGACAACCGTCCGCTGACCTTTGACGAATTCAAGCAGCTAACCCATCAAATCATCTATGTCTCAGCCACCCCAGCTGAGTATGAACTGAATGAGGCCGAGGGCGTCGTCGTCGAACAGCTTATCCGCCCCACTGGTCTGTTAGACCCAGAGATTGAGGTACGTCCCACAGAAAACCAGATTGACGACCTAATGGAGGAAATCCAGCAACGCATCAGCCGTAAGGAACGTACATTGGTGACGACACTGACCAAGCGCATGGCGGAGGAACTGTCGGAATACCTGTTGAACCACGGTGTGCAGACTGCCTACATCCACAGCGAGGTGACAACATTGGACCGTGTGAAAATTCTTGAAAACCTGCGCAACGGCACTTACGACGTGTTGGTGGGCGTGAACCTGCTGCGCGAGGGTCTCGACCTGCCAGAAGTGTCGCTAGTGGCCATTCTCGATGCAGACAAGGAGGGATTCCTGCGCTCACACCGCAGTCTGACACAGACGGCTGGCCGTGCTGCACGTAACGTCAACGGCAAGGTCATCATGTATGCCGATACCATCACGGCTTCCATGCAACTCACCATTGACGAGACCCTGCGCAGACGCACCAAGCAACTGAAATACAACGAAGAGCACGGCATTACACCTACGCAAATCAAGAAGGCACTAAACGTCTCGTTGACAACGGGAGATTCCAGCGATGCCAAAGAACTGCAACGTGCCTCGTTTGGTGTTGAAGGCGCTCAGGCTGCTTTTGCTGCCGATCCCATCATCGAACGCATGACGCGTCCCCAGTTGGAAAAGAGCATCGCCGAAACTACTCGTCTGATGAAAGATGCTGCCAAGAAACTCGATTTTCTGCAGGCTGCACAATATCGCGACGAGATTATCCGACTGCAAAAGGAGTTGGAGCTTAAATAAGTTCTGCAACAGGAATCAGAACTTAAATAAATTTAAAATCGAGGCTGAAAGTTTAAAAACAGCCTTTCTTCTGCTTGATTGCCAATTATTATTCGTACTTTTGCACGAAAATAAACAAAAAAACGAGAAGAAATGAAAAAGTTTTTGATAATGTTGCTGGCTGCATTACCTGTCAGCATGTGGGCGCAAGACAACAATTGGGAAATAGCCGAAGAAGAGCAACAAGAGGCTGTTAAGCCTGAAAAAGTCAATCCTGATGAGAAATACCTCCGTGGGGCTGTTCCCTTAGTCGACGGCAAGGTGGTGTTCAGTAAGACCATAGAGGCTCCTGGTAAGAGTGCTGCTCAGATATATACCATTCTGCACGACTACATTGAAAAGATGACCAAGGCTTCGTACCAGATACACAGTTTGTTAGTCGTCGAAGATACAGAAAATCACGTTATCGGAGCCAGCTTTGAAGAATGGCTAGTATTTAAGAAGGCAGCACTCATGCTGGACCAGACCCGTCTGTATTATGTCATCGAGGTCAATTGCAAGGACGGCGAGGCAGAGGTCTCTTTCAAACACATCCACTATCTTTACGACGAATATCGTAAGCCTCAGAAGCTTAAGGCTGAAGAGTGGATTACCGACGATGTAGCTGTCAACAAGAAGAATACGAAGCTTTATCCTTTCATGGGCAAGTTCCGTCGCAAGACCATCGACCGTAAGGATTTCATATTTAACAAATTCGAATCACTGTTGAAATGAACACTACCGTAATACGCAATTGGCTGAACATCATCTTCATGTTGGGAGCCATCGTAGGACTCATCTTCTACTTTACACACCATAAGGAGACTGGCATCTACATCATCCTCATCTCTATGGTTGTCAAGTTTGCAGAGGCCTCATTGCGCATGTTTAAAGTATGAAAAATATCATCACTCTGCTCTTGCTGCTGGTCTGCACGACAACCATCGTGCAGGCTCAGACGTATAACCAACTGGATGACAGCGGTAATTTCACCCAGCGCAACGAATACGGCAACAACAGCAATTTCAATCCCAATAGCAACGACACCACATCGAAAAACAAAGAAGTGCCGTATGGTGTGCGTTTTTGGACGATAGACCGTCGATTTGGCGATATTCGACCTACCATCCCTGACACGTTACACCACCTGTTCCAAAATACCATCTACAACACTGGTGTCTATGGAGAATACAACACGATAGGCAACAACTACACAGCCCGTCAGAGCCGTATTTTCATAGATCGGCCATACATGAGCACTTTTTTCTTCACCGATGCCTATAGTTATACCACAAAGGAGCCTGACCAGTTTCAGTTTATGAACACCCTGTCGCCATACACGAACATTACCTACGACAACTGTGGCGACCAGCAACATGGTGAGGACCACATCGATGCGAAATTTGGTGTCAACGTCAACAAAAACATGGGTTTTGGGTTCGACCTTGACTACCACTATGGAATGGGCTACTATGACAATCAAAGCACAGCTCATTTCCGTTCCACGATATACACCTATTATACTGGTGACAGATACCAGATGCATTTCCTCGGTACGCTATACCATCGCAAGGCCGCTGAGAACGGAGGTATCGTCGACGATGACTATATCACCCACCCGGAGGCACAGCAGGAACAGTATACGGAGGATGAAATCCCCACCGTGCTGTCGCAAAACTGGAACCGCAATAATTCCCAGCACATCTTCTTCTCTCACCGATATAACGTCGGATTCTACAAGAAGGTACCGATGACCGAAGCGGAAATCAAGGCCCGTGAATTTGCCGAGAAGTCTGCCAAGCAGAAGGAAGAGCGCGAAAATAAAGGTAAAAAGATCCAGTCGGTATCAGAAGGTCGCAAGGGTGGCACCATTGCCGACAAACAGCCCTCAGGCCGTCCTGACGATGCAAAAATCATGGGCGATCAACCTGATATTGCAAAGACAGACATCGCCAACGACTCGACACGTATCAAGGTGGATACAGATGAAAAGATGGACAGCTTGAAGGCAGCGGCTGAGAAAGAGGCCGAAGAAGATAAGAACATGAAAAAAGTCTTCGTGCCTGTGACAAGTTTTATCCACACGCTGGAACTTAACAACCACGACCGCATCTATCAGGCCTACCAAACGCCCGACGACTACTATGCCAACACGTATTACGACATGAACGACGAACATGCCTACAGCGAAGACTCCATCTACGACAACACCAAATACCTCTACGTTAAAAACACCCTCGCGCTAGCATTGCTCGAAGGGTTCAACAAATACATGAAGGCTGGTCTAAAGGGCTTTGTATCCTTTGCGATGGAGAATTGCAAAATGCCTGTTCTGAATAGTGACTCGACAGGATACATGATGAACAAATGGACAGACCACGCGCTCAATGTCGGTGGTCAGCTGTCACGCCACGAGGGCAACACATTCCATTTCAACCTGAGTGCTGAGATAGGTTTGACAGGTATAAATTCTGGAGGAATAGCTGTTGATTTTGACACCGACCTGAATTTCCGACTGCTGGGCGATACCGTGACACTGGCAGCCAATGCCTATTTCCACCGCATGGTACCACAATCCTTTCAGAAGAGTTACCACTCGAAACACCTTTGGTGGGACCAGTCGCTGGATAATGAAACACGCACCCACATCGAAGGCAACTTCAATTATCAGAAGACCGATACCCGTCTGCGCGTAGCTATCGACGAGATACAGAACTATACGTATTTCGGCATGAGTTACGAGCTCGATGCTCAAAAGAACAGAACGGGATTGACAGGCGGTGTCTATCAGGAATCTGGTAATATCAACGTGCTGACCGCCCAGCTGATGCAGAACTTCCGCTTGGGTCCGCTGAACTGGGAGAACGTCGTCACCTATCAGAACTCCAGCAACAAGGAAGTATTGCCCTTGCCGACACTAAACATCTTCTCGAACCTCTTCCTGAAGTTTAAGATAGCCCGCGTACTTGACGTCGAACTGGGTGGATGTGCCACCTATTTTACCAAATACGATGCTCCTGACTACCTGCCGCAAATCGCTCAGTTTGCCATCCAAGAGAATCCAGACAGTCGTATTGAACTGGGAGGTTATCCGTTTATCGACGTCTATGCCAACTTTCAGTTGAAGCGTGCCCGTTTCTTCATTGCAATGAGTCATATCAACGCAGGATCTGGCTCGAAAATGCAGTTCCTGACCCCCCACTATCCCATGAACAACCGTACGTTCCGCATGGGTGTTTCATGGACTTTCATCAATTAGTCGATAGCTGAGAATTGAAAGCAGAAAGTTATGATGACACAGAACCCTTCGCTCGATTTGGTAGAATTTGTGGAGACAAAGATTCTTCCCCAGTATGCCAATTTTGACAAGGCACACAATATGGAGCATGCCACACGCGTCATACGCCGTTCACTGGACTTGGCACGCAAGACAGGAGCCGACCTCAACATGGCATACGCCATTGCTGCCTACCACGACCTGGGACTCTCAGGTCCTCGTGCCATCCACCACCTGACGAGCGGTAAGATTCTGATTGCCGATGCACGGCTCAAACGCTGGTTCTCGGCAGACCAGTTACAGATGATGAAGGAAGCCGTTGAGGACCATCGTGCCTCTGCGTCGAGAGCTCCGCGTAGCATCTACGGGAAAATCGTTGCTGAGGCCGATCGTGACATCGACCCTGAGACCGTCATCCGACGTACCATCCAGTATGGGCTGGCCAACTATCCCGAACTCGATACGGAAGGGCACTGGCAACGCTTCATGCAACACATGAACGAGAAATACTCCGTCAACGGCTATATCCGTCTGTGGATTCAAGGTTCGGAAAACGAGCGCAAACTGAACGAACTGCGCAAACTGATTACCGAACCGAAGGAAATGAGAAAGGTGTTTGATAAGCTGTTTGAAGATGAAAGAAGATAACGTTCGTCAGAACTCCCCGAAAGCCTGGCTACTGGCAGCACGTCCGAAAACGCTGACAGGTGCTGCCGTTCCTGTCACGATAGGTCTGTCACTGGCCTTTGTCGACTGCCGCGAATACGGCGACGACGCGTTCAGTTGGCTGGCGGCAGCATTGTGTATGCTGTTTGCTTTCATTATGCAGATTGACGCCAACTTCGTCAACGACTTCTTCGACTATGCCCGTGGCAACGACGATACAGCCACAAGACTAGGACCACTCAGAGCCTGCACACAAGGCTGGGTAAGCATTGAGGCCATGAAACAGGCCATCGCCTCGACCACCGTTGTAGCGTGCCTTATAGGACTGCCGCTGGTGTGGTACGGAGGACTGGAAATGATTGCTGTCGGATTGTTGTGTGTTGTGTTCTGCTTCCTCTACACCACCCACCTGTCCTACCTCGGACTGGGTGACGTGCTGGTGCTGGTATTCTTCGGCATCGTGCCCGTCTGCTGCACCTACTACGTCCAACTGCATACCGTTACATGGCAGGTGTTCCTGGCTTCCGTAGCCTGCGGACTGGTCATCGACGGACTGCTCATCGTCAACAACTATCGCGACCGCTATAACGACCAAGCTGACGGCAAACGAACGATGGTGGTACTGATTGGTGCCGATGCTACGGAGTGGCTCTATTTGGCGCTGGGTTGTACGGCCTGTCTCATAGGACTGGTATTTTGGCTGAACGGCCATGTGCTGGCCTTCGTGTTGCCATTGCTCTACCTGCTGTTTCATACGTTCACATGGCTGAAGATGCGCCGCATGAACTACGGACACCAGTTGAACGAATGCTTAGGCGAGACAGCCCGTAACATCTTTATCTACGGACTCTGCGTCAGTGCTGGTATATTGCTACTTTAAATATAACCAGTAGATAGCTGCGGCAGCCAGGATGAGTATGATGCCCACAATGGACTTAATCATGCACGAGGCCACTTTCTTCACCACGATAAAACCGATGATGATCAGCGCCAGCAACGCAAGGTAATAACCAATATTGTTTTCCATTCTTCTATCTTCTTTTTATCTCTTTCTATCTTCTTCTATCACTCTCTTAAACTGGGACGGTACAGGAGTCTCAAACTCCAGGGGCTGACGTGTCACGGGGTGGTAGAAACACAACAGCCAAGCATGCAGGCAGAGACGGTGCAACGGGTCGTCGCCATTGCCGTATTTCGTGTCGCCACACACGGGATGTCCCATGTCGGCAGCATGCACGCGAATCTGGTTCTTACGGCCTGTTTCCAACTTGAATTCCACCAGCGAATGCTCCGTCGTACGGTCCAAGACGTAGAAATGGGTAATGGCATACTTTCCACCATTGTCCACGGGTGACGAATAGGTGATATAGGCCTTGTTGTCCTTCAACCAGTTCTCGATAGTGCCCTCGTCCTGTTCCATTTCGCCCGACAGCACGGCGACGTAGCGGCGGTCGTACACCATCTGGTGCCAGTTGTGCTCCATCAGCTGTTCCGTATCCATATCCTTCGCATAGACCATCAGTCCGCTGGTGTCACGGTCCAATCGATGCACCACATGGGCCGTGCAGTTCTGATGCGACTTCTTGAAGTAATCATCCAACACCGTTTTGACATTCAGCGACGAGTGGCCTGCTGCCATCGACAGGATGCCTACGGCCTTCTCCACCACGATGAGCCAGCGGTCTTCGTACACTATCTTCACGTAGCGCGAGCGGAAGGGTTGCTGGTTGCGCTTGGTCTTGCTGACTGCGACCTTCATGCCAGGCTGCAGCGGGTAGTCGAACTGCGTCACCGTCTTGCCATTCACCTTGATACCTTGACCCTGCAGTGTCTGTTTGATCTTGGTGCGGCTCTGTTTCACGTTCGCTAGCAGGAATTCGAGAAGCGGCTGTTCCTGCTGGACCGTCAGATGGTCCCATTCTCCCTGAGCATTTGTATTGTACCTCATAACAGCTACAAAGGTACGACAAAAAATCGACATGAGCAAATATATTTCGAAGTTTTTTCTTATATTTCCTTCCAATACGGTGTCTGGGTTCTTGTCTTATACTGATATAGGTGGTTCTTCTGCAATTTAGTTGAAAAGTACATGCTCCAATACAAGTTTGTTTTTCAGTAGCTCTATACCTGCCCTTCCATACATCAGCCGCTTCAC
>CACYKE010000073.1 GCA_902774925.1 uncultured Prevotellaceae bacterium
AGTCATTGATATTGACGATGTGGCAAACGGCTTGTTGTTCTACGTAGGACAAGCGTTCCTACTCGCAGGTTCGATTTTCGGACTGGACTATTACGTTGACAAACTGAAAACGTTAGTTAAAAAATAAACGAAACGCAAACAAAAATTCGGGCTCATCATTTGGTGGGCTCGAATTTTCTTTGTACTTTTGCGTCTGAAATAAAATTTAGGGAGTGCCTCTTGCGAGGCAGAAATCTGCCAAATCTGACAAATCTGCCAAATAATATAAAGAGATAATGTACGATTTTGAATGATTTGAATGATTTCTCTGCGAAGCAGACTAAAAATAAGAGTGCCCTATCGGGCAAAAATCCAACAAAATCATAACAAATCAAACATTTTGAGTCCCTTAGAAAGGGACGGCTATAAAGCAGGGATTAATAATAATAGTGTAAGATTTTGAATAGATTTGAAAGATTTCTCGCCGAAAGGCGACTATTATCGAAAAAAAAGTGTAACTTTGCAGCCAAATTATCAAACTTAACCAACAATATGAAGACAAAATCAACAAAACGGCAACAGGGATTTAGGGACGCACTCCAGCGCCTGACCATGACGCTGATGTTAGTAATGCTTACGGCAGCGACAGCTTGGGCTGGCAGCAAGCCAGTCGGTTGCCTCGATGCTTGTACGGGCGGGGAGAAACTCATCCACATTCAAGGCTGGGCGTATGACCCCGATTATCCGGCGCAGTCCCTCCCCCTGTATGTGTATATCTATACCGACGAGGCCTGCACGAAGTCGTACGACGTCAACTATAATCATTCTGCCGACGTACCGAGGCCTGACGTCAACGAGGCGAAGGGCATCACGGGCAACCACGGCTTCAATTTCGACATTCCCATCGCCGACGCAGGCACTTACTGGGTGAAGATTTTTACCATCAGCATCATCCAAGACGGAAATCTGCAGATTGGCTCCACGACGAAAGTGACCGTGACAGGGCCAGTGACGGTGACCATCGGGGAAGAAAGGACTATGAGTTCCCTTCGACCCTTTGTAATGTATGCATATTATTCCCTGACGGAGCAAATCTACACCGCCGAGGAGATAGGGATGGATGGTACTATCACCTCCATCGCCTTCAACTATGCCAGCTCTACGGCATTCTCCATGGGTGGTGTGCAGGTCTATCTGAAGCATACAGACAAGAATAAGTTTGACAGTGATACCGACATGGTGCCGGTCGGTGCAGAAGACAAAGTGTTCGAGGGCACATTCTCTGCCACAGGCGCGGGATGGGTGACTATAGAATTGGACACGCCATTTGAGTACGATGGCAATAGCAACCTCTTGGTATGCTGCTTTGACCCTACAAACGGCAGTCTCGGAAACAACTACCAATTTTATACCACTTCTGAAACAAACTTTATGTGTCATCTAGCATACTCTAATTATGTAGTACCAAGTTTGGAAGTAATCAACACAGCGAGTTCTTCACGTGTTTACGATCGCAGCGCGATCCGTTTCAACATCTATTCCGGCACTTTCTCCAAACCTGACAATCTCACCTTGAGCAGTTGTACCGAAAAAGAGGCCACGCTGACATGGACGGCTCCCCAGACTGACAACACCATTACGGGCTATGGCTACCAGTTTAAGAAAGTCAGCGATGCTAATTGGTCTGAGGAAGTCACAACGACTGGTACATCTGCCACCGTCAGTAATCTCACAGGCGGCACCGACTACGACTTCCGTGTGCGGACAATCTATGGAAGCAAAAATAGCAGCTATCAGGTTCTACATTTCACCACCTACACGGCTCTGCCCTACGAGATGGGCTTTGAGGATGGCTATGGCCGGTGGACAATGGTTGATTGCGATATACGATTTGGTGATCCCGTCGATCATATTTGGGGCACCGGCATAAGGACGCTAGCCGCACACGAAGGCGATGTCGGTTTCCAGTTTGGCAAATATAAAGATAATCCAATTCCTCAATACCTTATCTCGCCCCGTGTTCCCGGCGACAAAGCCATCACGTTGTCGTTCTACTACAGAGTCCCCACCAACTATCCCGAGACTATCTATGTGGGATATTCCACCACAACCAACGACAAGGATGCCTTTACGTTTGGCGCTCCGATTACGTTCAATTCCAGCAACTGGGCGAAGTACGAGCACACGTTCCCCGCCAATGCCCGCTACTTCGCCGTCAAATACACCACGAACAATTATAAGATGTATATCGACGATTTCAGTTTCGAGGAGTCTTCTCCCTACGCCAAGCCCACCACAATCAGCGACACCAATCTTTCCGAAACTGGGGTCACGATGACGTGGAACACCCCCACTGGCGCCACGGGCTTTGCCTATCAGTACAAGAAGACGAGCGATGCCGCATGGTCTGCCGAGGCCACGCTGAACACGAACACCGTCACCCTCTCCGGACTGACACCCAACACGAGCTACAATTTCCGCGTGAAAGCCCTCTACGGCAGCAATGCCAGCACTTACGCCACCTACAGTTTCCAGACCGAGGCCAACGTGGTTGACCTGCCATACAGCGACGGCTTCGAGAACGGCATGGGCGGTTGGCGCATGATCAATTGCGAAGGAACCGCGATAATCGAGAAAATGGACAATCCACACAGCGGCACATACGCATTCAGATTCTACTTTTCTGACCACCACCAGTATCTGCTTTCGCCCCACTTCGCCGGAGGATCGCCCATGAAAGTGTCGTTCTATTACAAGAACTACGATGATGAAGCGGCGTTTCAGGTGGGTTATACCAGCAGCAAGGATGTTGCCTTCACCTGGGTAGATAATGAGGTGATAGCCAGCAGCAGGGCGTGGACGCTCTACGAGACGAGCGTCCCAGCCGAGGCGCAATATGTCGTCATCTGCTGCCGCAAGGAGGGCTACTTACTCTACTTTGACGACTTCAGCTTCCTTCCGATGACCAGTGTCACCTTTGCCAAGGAAGGCTACGGGACGTACTACAATAGCTTGATGGACGCTGTGCTGCCAGCAGGCATGAAGGCACGTATCGTGACTGCGAAAGGCGACGGGAATGCGCTGACGTATGAAACGATAGCGGATGGCGACCAGATAGCCGCAACTTCGGCTATAGTGCCGAAAGCAACGGCGGTGATGCTGCAAACGGCGGCAAGTACTACGACGCAGAGCAAAGATATTTCACTTGCCAGTCCGACAGATACTCGTGATTTCTCAACAACGAATTATCTGCATGGTAGCAACGTGGCAAAGACAACTGACGGCGGCGGTGACGGAGCGAAGTATTACAAACTGAGCTACAACACCAGCGGCGAGGATATCGGCTGGTACTGGGGCGCCGACGAGGGCGCAGCATTCTATAGCGCGGCCAACAAGGCATGGCTGGCATTGCCAGCATCGGCTGGGGCGCGTGAGTTCTTCGGCCTGCCAGACTTCGAGGAGAACACGACGTCACTGCGCGAAATTAGTAATGAGGAATTAGGAATTAGAAATTATGATTACTACACGCTGGACGGACGCAAGCTGAACGGCAAGCCGACGCAGAAGGGTCTCTACATCGTGAATGGTCGTAAATTTGTCATTAAATAAAGGAGGACAAAGCTATGAAGAAAGCATATAACAAGCCCCAGATGAAGGTTGTGAAGATACAGGCTATGCGGATGTTGGCGGGAAGTAATCCCAATGCACATGATGAGTTAGGCGGCAATGGCCAGTTCGCCCCGGAGTACAGTGACATCGACTGGTAGCCCTCGAGCAGTGGTAATAAGCCCGTTCGAAAGCGGTTTTCTGCTCGAAAATACGGAAAATTAACCCAAAATCCACGTCATTATTGCATGGCGTGGATTTGCTTTTTTATATCTCGTCTCTGGGAATAGCCCTAAATAAAGGCGTTCTGAGAGATTTGTCAATTTTGTCAATCGTCAATTTCAGGGCGTTTGCGGGAAAGCTAATAAATATAAATCCGAGCCCACCAAACGATGAGCCCATTAATTTCAATAATCATACGAAAAAACGGAAGCCGCGATTGGACTTCCGTTTCCTGTTTTATTCTTTAATAAAGTTCAAAGAACTCTGATCTTAGGTCAGAACGCAAAGACTGGACGAACACAGCTGTTGAGGTACTTATAGTCGGAGTTCCCATTGTTGCCGGAGCTGAAATCGAAGCGAAACGCGAAGCGGATAGTATTCTCCGTAGACGTCCGGTAGTGGTCCTTCAGCAAGTTCGTTCCGCCGCGGGCACTGAAACCGTCGCGCAGATCCGTGTAGTTATTATTGGTGCCTAACACATTCTTGCAGGCGTTAACCATCTTATCCCACTGACCAGCACTCGGCAGGAACCATGCACTTGTACCCGTGGGACGAGCAACACTGTAATTTCTGGCCACAGAGGCTGCAGTGTGACCATGTCCATCAGGATCATGGTCAATAAGGTAATCGGTATTGGCAATGCCAGCCATATCATTCGTCTGCTGACCACTATTATATTGAGTAGTCAGACAATTAACACTATGCTGAGAACACCACTTACCGGTGCCGGCATCCGACAATGCTAGGGCAAGACCCTTGTAGGCTTCGCTGCCAGTGCTGGCATCGGCACTACCGGCATCGCCCACATAGCAAATCATGGCCACGGCGGTCTTGCTGGCAGCGGTAGCATCAGAGACTGTAGCATACACATAGCCATCGCTAGTGATGACGCTGCCGACATAGTCGCTTGTCACTTCATTGAGGGCAATGGGGTAAGTGAGGGCCGGTGCTGCACTCCTGGTGATGTTATAAATCTTGCCTGGATCGAGCCTTTTACTGCTGCTGACGAGGGTGATAGCTTTTCCACCCACTGTCAGGGAGAAATTTTCTAAATATTCATACTGACCTATACCCGTAGCAAATACAGCATTGCCATCGCCATCTGTAGTTACAGTTTTAGTAATATTATAATTACCGCCCTTTAATGACACATCGACAGGAGTAGAGGCCGCCAAGCCGGTGATGGTGAAGTTGAGAATGGCATTTTCGGGACTCAGGGCAAAGCCATTGTTATACGCATATGAAGTCTCATGGCTGAACTGCTCCACGGCTGCAGTCTTCGAGCTGACAAAAGAATAGGTGTCGTTTTTAAAAACACGACCGTCTTCATCTATTGAGAAATATCCATAAGGTTCATAGCCGGCAGGCAGCAAAGTGACATAGACGGTGCCGTCCGAGTTGGCCGCCGCTAAAAGTTCATCGGCAGTGCCGGTCCACTCATTCTTAGTAGTAATAGTGCCGCTGAATGTTCCGCCAGACACCCACGTCAGCATTCCTACAATGGAACCGGCTATGGCATTATGCCTACCACCAACAAACAGCTTGTCGCCCGTGCTGAAAGCGAGCGAACCGGTACCATTGCCGTTGTCGGTATACGTAGTGCGGGTGGTGGCGTCGCCCTGACGGGTTACGTTGATGGTGACGGGAAGTTCGTAGCCTTTCTTGGCGGTAGTCTCGTTGTTGTTGACGATAGCGTCGTCCTCACTGCTGCAAGCGGTGGTCAGCAGCATGGCGGGCATCAGCATGGCCAGTGCCAGCGCCTTGAAGATATTCTTTGTCTTCATTGTTCTTCTAATGTTTTAGGGGTTAATGACTAAAAAAACACGCTCTCGAAACCAAACTCGGGGGCTAAATCCTCCTCGACGAACGTTCCATCCATTGTGGCACTCACATCGCCTGTAGTGCTGCCTGCCAGCAACTGCGTCTGTTGTTGCAACTTGACGACTTTCATCGTCGGTTCTAAATACGATTTTTTCTTCATGTTTGTTTTGTTTAAAATGTTAGTAATATAATGATTATGTTAAGTCTAGCACGCTTTCAAGTCGATTTGTTTCATAATCGTTGTTGTTTAAATGAAAAATGTTTGTTAATCTCATTTAAGGTTTATCTGCCGCAAAGATTTTCCAGCCCAGAATCACCTCTTCGTTCTCTATCAGTTCGTCGTTCATGCCTTTTCATAATTTATTGTTTTATTTTGTAATATTTTAGTGCACAAAGATAGGAATAAAATCCGGAATAGCAGGAAAAAACTTGTCGGTTTCGACCGACAAATTCTGCAATCAACGGACAAATTCAGCATTTGTCCGTCGATTGTGGAATTTCATACGTCATTTCGGGTGGTTTATCCCTTGTTTTTCCACTCTGCGGGGCGATTATAACTGCCTCAGGAGAGCGATGTTTGATAGAAAACCATACTCAATTAATTTTTCTCTAACAAGTTTTCTATTGCAGCCTTCAATGGTGGCAGGTCATCATTAATTGCAGAAACAATAATCTCCTCATCAATATTAGCATACTCATGGGAAATAAAGTTTCTCATACCATATATGGCATTCCACGGGATATCGGGATATGCAGACAAAGGATTATCTGAATTCTTAAGAAGTTTGCCAACATGTTCTCCAATGACCTGAAAACGCATCACACAGGCGTTAAATGCCATCACGCCCGTCGGAGATTCCATAAAGTCATGAACTGTCTTACGCCCACTGCTCCATTCCTGAATAAGATTAATTGACTCCAGAATGGCATCGAGTCTGTCGTGTATGGTAAGTTGATTGTCAGACATAAATCACATCACGTTGAATGTTAGACTTAAAGAGCGGACGGAGTGAGTCGCGGAACCTTACAAGGTCTACTTCGCAATTAAACAGTTGCTTCAATGCTTCCTTCAGTTCGTACATCAATCGAAGGGAGGGTTTTTCCACCTCTACAACGATATCGATATCACTCTGCTCGGAATGTTCATTTCTGGCAACGGAACCAAAAATTCCGAGTTTAGTAATACCATATTTCTGTGCAAACATCATCTTGAAATTTGACAGTTTCTGAATACAGTCTTGAAGCACCAACATATTGATTCCTACTATTTCGCTGCAAATATACGAACTATTTCCGAGACTTCCAAAATTATCGAGCAAAATTTTTCCACTCTGCGGGGGTCATGCCGGTGAAGTCGCGGAAGGAGCGAACGAGGGCTTTGTCGTTGGTGAAACCGGATTCGGTGGCAACGGCGGCGAGCTTCATGTCGGGATTGTCGCGCATGAGCTGCTGGGCGTGGCGGACGCGATATTCGTTGACGAACTGCGAAAAGGAACAGCCGCGCGAGATGTTGATGCAGTCGGAGATGTAGCGAATGTTGGTATTGAGGACGTAGGCAAGGTCGGAGAGTTTCAGACCGGAACGCAGATAGTACTGTTCGTCCTCCATGAGTTGCACCAGACGCTGCATGAGTTGTTCCTGTCCGGCAGAAGGCTGCTGAGAGTCAGGAACGGTGGATGCGGAAGCGTCGGAGCCCGCTGTAACAGGCTCGTCAGTGCGCTCTGCAGTTTTCCGCTGGAACAAGCGCCTGCGCTTCACCCAAAGGAGCAGACCCAGCAATGCCAGCAAGGCCAGCGCGAAATAGATGGGCCAGTAGCGCTGGGAGAACGTCATAGGAGCCTCGGCAGCCTCGTCGCTACGGTTGCCGACAGGGAAGAGCCAGACGCATTTAGTGGGTGTGAACCATGTGCCGCCACGGGCAATGCCACCTGTCGTAATCAGGTTGCCGTCGGGCGTCAGGATGGGGATGCCCCCTGCGGCTTCGGACAACGGGTCGGCATAATAGAGTGTGAGGGCAGCGGGTCGCTTGGCATAGTCAATGCAAAGGATATAGGTGCGACCTATGGTGTCGCCCCCCATGATGTAGCCGCGCTGCGACTGGCGGTCGACAATGACGGGCGTGTTATAGATGATAGAATCCTGCTCGTACTTCATGGGAACAGGGGTGGCGGTGGGCAACAGCGAGAAGACGGTGTCGCGCACCTCACAGATAGCCACACGCCCTACGGAATCCCTTACAGGCAGCAGATAGGCGAAGATGCCTTGCTCCATATCGCCAATGAAACTGTCGTCAGTACGGGGAGCATTGGGCAACAGGTAAGGCTGCCATGTATCGAAAAGCGGTACGCGGAAGGAGTCGCCTTTCAGTCGGTCGACAATGCTGTTGTTGCGGATGACCTTCCCGTAGTTGTCCCAATAGCCGCTTACTACCATCACGTCGCTGTCGGACAGGCAGAAGAGATAGGGCAAGCTGCGCGGCACAGACACCTCGCGAGCAGTCTCGAAATACATGCCGCCATCGTAGGTCTCGATGGCATCAGTGTGATACCAGTTGCCGGCGGCAACAACCTGTCCGCTGGGCAGTTCGACAGCGGAAACATGGGTCCGTCGCCTGTCGAGACAGCCAAAACCCTCGAAAGTATGAGTAGCAGGGTCATAGCGCTCAGCCTCGATGGTCTGACCGACGCCGAGATTCTCCTTGTAGCCGCCTGCCAACAGTACCTTACCGCTACGGAGCGGTACGCAGAGCCCGTCGTCGTGGGGATAGGCCATCGGCATCACGTGCCATTGGCCGTCTTTCAGATATTCGGCCGTCGGCGTCGGCACAAAACTGGTGGTATGGCCGCCCGCCACCGTCAGTTCGCCATTGGCGGCATAGAACGTGGCGTGGCTGAAGCGGGGTATGTTTAAATCAGGCAGCCGTTCTGGCTCAATCCTGATGACGGAACAATCCGTCGATTGAGCCCGAACGGCTGTAGTATATACTGCTCCTGACAGCAGCAGTGTAACGATGAGAAGTCGCATTTACTTCAGACCCATGATGTCCTGAGCAGCTTTGTACTCGGGGTCGATGGCAAGGATCTGAGTGGCATATTCCTTAGCAGAGGGAATGTTCTTGTCGAGGTAAGAACCGAACATGAGGTAGTGGAGGCTGTACTTCAGCATGGTGTTCTCGCTCTTTGAGCGGTCTTCCTTGCTGGAGAGCAGGGTGACTACCTGCTGGTAGTAAGGCTTAGCAAGACGCTTGGCCATGTCCTTGTCGGTCTTGTTGATGAGCTCGGCACGCTTGTAGTTGGCATAAGCCTGCTGGACGGGGTACTTCTCGCCGATGAGGGCATAGACGTCGGCAGCCTTGGTGAGCAGGGCGTTCTTAGCGGCTTCATCAGCCTCTTCCTTTGCGAATGAGCTGTAGATCTCGGCCAGTGTCTCGTAGTCGTCAACCTTCACCTCGGGCTTGCAAGCCAGGAACTCGTTGTAGTACTTGATGGCATTGTCGAGGTCGCCGTCCTTCTTGTGAGAATTAGCGAGGGTCTTGAGGATGTCCCAGCGCTTGATCATAGAAGAGTCGCTGACGAGCTCGAGAGCCTTGTGGTAAGAAGCCTTGGCATTGTCCTTGTCCTCGAGGGCCTCGTGGATGAGGGCTGCATAGTAGTGGTCGTACTCAGAGAACTCGACGTCCTTGATTTCGTTGAAATACTTGTTGAGGTAGTTCTTGGCGGCGTCGTAGTTCTTCAGCTCGTAGTTGCTGAACATAGCCAGACGGGTGAAGGTGGGGTTGCCGGGATTGTGCTTCAGACCTTCCTCGCAAGCCTTGAGGGCGTCCTCGAAATGACCACCGAAATAGCTGGCGCGAGCGAACTCGTTGAGGTAGCTGGGATCAATCTTGTCGACGGGCACGAGCTTGTAGCAATCGTAAGCGGACTTACGGTCGCCGGCAATCATGTAGATGTGGCCCTTGATGGCATCGACACTGACGTCGGGACGCTCAGCCTTCAGCTGGTCGAGCTTGGCGGCAGCACCGCGGGGGTCAATCTTACGATATACCAGAGCATACTTGTAGTAAGCCTCGACGAGCTTGGGGTCGGCATAGATAGCCTGGTCGTACTGGGCTGCTGCTGCACCACCGTCGTCGGCAAGGGCCTCAATGTCGCCTAACAGGATGTAGGCAGGTGCGCACTTGTTCTTACTAGCCTCCAATGCATAGTGAGCATAGGTGCTGGCATTGGCAGTGTCCTTAGCCTCGAAGAAGGCGCGTGCGAAAGCAACGAGGTTGGCAGCGTTCTTCTTGTTAGCCTTGTAGAAGGGCTTCATCTGCTTGTCCAAATCGGCGGGTTTGTTACTGATAATCTGCTTTACGGCATTAACGTCGGCCTGTGAGCCGTCCTGTGCCATCACTGAAGTGCCGAATCCTAACATCAGCACTCCCATCAATACATATTTCATCTGTTTCATAATTCTTATTACTTTTAAATTATACAATATTCTTACTTCTCTCTCAAATCTGACTATATGACGTTCAGCGGTTCGAAAGGTTTATTTGACTCCGCTATTGACAATGACTTCCCGTACATTCATGTTAGCGGTACGAGGAAGCAGACCGGCACGGAGAATGACTTTCTGACCGCGCGGCAACTGACAGAAATGGGCAAAAGCCGTCGGATTGCCATCGGGGCGCGGGTCGTTTAACAGCGCATAGATGGTGCGAATGAGCGGATAGTTGCCATTATATAGGTAATACTGATAGGGTTTCCACGAATTGTAACTCTTGGCAGAGTCCATCTTCGAGACACCCATCACGGTGATATTCTTGTTGAAGGTGACATTGGTGGTGTCGCGCTTGTCGTTGAGCCAGTTGGAACCGATGATGCCCAACGAGCCCTTGTGGCTTTCGACATAGTCGATGACGGCAGCACTGGTCTTCATCGCTCCGATGTTCGGATTGCTGAACTCCTTGCCGCCAAGGATGGAATCGACACACCAACGGACAGTGCTCGACAACGGATTGTCGAAGACGACGTCGATGGTTCCCAGCGTGGACTGGGGATAGATTTCGCCCCACTTGGTGACCTCGCCACGAAGGATGCGTGCAAAATCGCGAACGGTGATGCACGTGTCGGGGTTGGCATTGTTGACGATGATGGCGAGACCGTCGTAGGCAATGGGTATTGCACGGGGCAGGTACTTACGGTCGCGCAGGTTCTGCTCTTCCTTCGGCGTGAAGTTACGCGTGGTAAAGGCCAGCCAAGTCTCGAGCTTCATGAGCCGCTTGACGGCATCCTGCTCGTTCATGTATTCGACAGCGATGGTGTCGAGGCGCTGGCTGTTGAAATAGAAGAGCTCCTCGTCGAGGATGGGGAAGAAACTCTCGTCGGCCACGAAGGCTTCCGCAGCTTTCTGGTAGGCTTCCTCCAATTCAGGATTAGGCTTGTTCCCACAAGCGGAGAACAAGCCTAATAAGAGTGTTAATCCAATAATACTATTGAATACGTTTCTATTCATGTCAAATCAATTACTGAAGACGGAAGGTGACAGGCACGGTGTACTTCACACGGACGGCAGAACCATTCTGCTTACCGGGAATCCACTTCGGCATGCTCTTCACCACGCGTACGGCCTCCTTATCGAGTGAGGGGTCAACGGACTTCACGACGCGAACGTCGGTGATAGAACCGTCCTTCTCAACGACGAAGGTACATACGACACGTCCCTGAACACCATTCTCCTCGGCGACTACCGGGTACTTGATGTTGCTGGAGAGGTACTGCATCAGGGCGCTGGGACCTCCGGGGAATGAAGGCATCTGTTCAACGACGTCGAACACCTTCGTCTCCTCTTCCTTCACAGGCTCGGGTTCTGCAATCTTCTCTTCTACGTGCTTTACTTCGGCGGTCTCATCGTTACCCTCGACAGTGAACGCACCGATAGCGGTGTTGGTTTCAGCGAGGTCATCCTGAGACTTCATCTCCTGATCTTCCTTTACTTCTTCATCCTTCTTGATTTCAGGAACGGTGAAGGCCACAGAGCTCTTGACGCGCTCCACCTCGATCTTCTCGACCTCGGGTTCGTCCTTCTTCTCTTCCTTAATCTCCTTCTTCTCAGCCAAGCTCTGGAGCTCGACGTCAGCCTCGATGGCTGCATTCTTAGAAGCGATGTAGTTTTCAATAGAGACCTTTGCGTATACGATACCGGCAATGATGAGGAATGCGGCGAACATGACGGCCAAAGCCTTCAAGTTACGTATACCCGTGTTCTTGCGTAATTGATAAGCTCCATAAGCCTGGTTTTTGCCCTCAAATACGAGGTCAACCCAGCCATTGTCAATAAGATCTATTTTTGCCATAGTCTATTCTACTTTTAGGGGTTAATCACTTGACACCAGCCTTCTCAATGAGTGCCTTATCATCGTCACTCATCTTGTCGACATTGTCAATGACGTACTTATCAATATTGCTAATCAACATCTCATCAAGAGCGGCAACCATATTGGCATACGTTGCGGTGTTCAGAGGACGGATGATGACGGTCAGTGCGGGAACCTTCTCGCCACTGGGCAGCTCACCCTTCTTCAGCTTCTTCAGCTGCTCCTGGTACTGCTCGTCGGTCATCTTCGAATTGTAAGCATTCTTCTTGGCGTCCAACTCCTTCTTGGCCAGTTTGATCTTAGCCACGGGGTTCACACCTTCCTCTGTAGTATGCTCCAAAAGCACCTTCTCGATTCCGTCCTTACCATAGGTCGTCTGCTTGACACACGAGGGATCGTCGTAGTTGGGCAGACCGGCAATATACCAGACCTTGTCGTCGGAACCCAAGTAAAGGGTAATGGTATGAGAAGCCTTCGTAACCTGTTTCTGCTCTTCATTCAACTGCTTTGTGTCTTCGTTTGACGGCATGGTGAGCTGCATTGCCTGCGGCTTAGCCAGCGTAGTACAAAGCATGAAGAAGGTGATCAACAGCATCATCATGTCTACCATTGGCGTGAAGTTCACGCGGGTATCCATCTTTTTCTGCTTGGATAGATTCTTTTTTGCCATAATACTACTAGTCGTTTAAACGTTTAACATCGAGATTCGTGATAAGCTGGAAACGGTTCTCGTTCATGTCCTGAAGCTCTGACATCAACAACTTAATCGAAGAATAAGGAGTCTTTGAGTCGCACTTGATGGCGAGCTTGATGTCAGGATTAGCACCGCGGGCCGCAGAGACCCACTCCTGGAATTCGCTCTTGCCCTTTGAACCGTCGGAGAATTCGACGCTGTCCAACGGAAGGCCGAGCTTCTGGATTGCCTCACCCATCTTCTCCTGGTCGAGGCTGAGGTATGCTGCAAGCTGCGACATGCTGGCACCGACCATGGCATCCTCGCGGAAGTGCTTGATCTGGTTGGCGTTGAGCGTCACCTTATGCTTGCTCAACATCTCGTCCAACATTGCCTGCATGTTGTTCTTGTTTTCGGTTCCCAAGAAGACCTTGCCTTCTGGTGTTACCAGAATGCTGAGGACATCCTGCTCGGGAATCTTGACCTCAGACACCGAGTTAGGCGTAGTGACCTGTACTGGTTCCGGCGTCAAGAATGTTGATGTCAACATAAAGAAGCACAGAAGCAGCGTCATCACGTCTGACATAGGCGTCATGTCAATCCAGATGTCTTT
>CACYKE010000074.1 GCA_902774925.1 uncultured Prevotellaceae bacterium
ATTCGGCGTACTGCCCCCAGTATCTATCCTGACTCCTGAGCAGACCAAGTACTACTTCCTCTCTGGTTTCACCGCTAAGCTGGCTGGTACAGAGCGTGGTATCACAGAGCCCACTCCTACTTTCTCTGCTTGCTTCGGCCAGGCATTTCTCGAGCTGCACCCCACAAAGTATGCTGAGGAGCTGGTGAAGAAGATGGAGAAGAGCGGTGCTAAGGCTTACCTCGTAAACACTGGTTGGAACGGTACTGGCAAGCGTATCTCTATCCGCGACACTCGCGGTATCATCGACGCTATCCTCGGTGGTGCTATCCTGAAGGCTCCCACGAAGAAGATTCCTTACTTCGACTTCGAGGTTCCCACAGAGCTCGAGGGCGTAGATACCAACATCCTCGATCCTCGCGACACTTACGCTGATGCAGCTGAGTGGAACAAGAAGGCAGAGGATCTGGCTGGCCGTTTCATCAAGAACTTCAAGAAGTACGAGGGTAACGAGGCTGGTAAGGCACTTGTCGCTGCAGGTCCTAAGCTTTAAGACGTTTTTTGACTTACATCAAAATAAAGGGCGATTTCATCGGGAATCGCCCTTATTTTATTGCAAGCCTCAGCGAAACTCTGTACCTTTGCAGCGGCAATCGAGAAGATTGCATACGTTTATTCATTAGGTTAGTAGTTTATAAGATTTTAAGGTAAAGATTAGATTATGTTATTAGATTTTCAAACAACGGTCATGTTGGCCATTGTATTGGTGCTTACCATACTGAGTGTGATAACACTAATTCATACCGACATCCGTTGAAAAGGAGCGTGGAGTGAGTGATTCATACCACGCTCTTTTGTTATGAAAACCTAAAATATGCTTTATTATAATATATTTTACTTAATTAATGCGCGAAAAATGCTCATATTTGCCAAAATGTGCGTAAATTTGCACCCAAATTTGAATTCAAACAGACTCATGAGACAAATAAAGACTCTAATTATACTGTTGTCCGTAATCTGTCTGACGACTTCGTGTCTGACAGGCAGCAGCGACGACGTGACCTATTACGCCGACGCAGCCATCACCAGTTTTTCGCTGGGGACGCTGAACCGTAATGTGGCGAGCACCACCAGCGACGGCAGGGATACTATTGTGGCAACGACCATCACGGGCTCCAACTATGCATTCCACATCGACCAGGTGACCCACGAGATTTACAACACTGATTCCTTGCCCGTCGGCACGGACGTCAATCGTGTACCCGTATATCTGACGACAAAGAACAACGGACTGGCCCTGATACAAAGCATAGAAGATGCAGATTCACTGATATACTACTCGTCCGCCGACAGCATTGACTTCACACAGCCGCGCATCATCTGGGTATTGTCCAGCGACGGCACCGGCACGTCCAAATATACCGTTCACGTCAATGTCCACAGTGAGAAACCGACATTCTACTGGGAAGAAGCGTCTGCCGCCAGTTATCCCACGAAACAGTTGCCCGACGTGCCCATGGAAGGCATCAAGCAGATTCTGGGCGAAAGCAGCAAGGAAATCTATGCTCTCTCCAACGACAACAAGCTAATGGTGCGCCAGAAGGACGGTTCCACGTGGGAAGAAGACCTGCTCGACGAAAGCAGCGCGCTATTGCCTACACAAGACCTTTCACTGGTATCGTTCCTCTATGACGAGGTGGCCGAGAACACAGACTACGTGGTACTCGTTGGCAACCGTTCCGTCGAGAACTATCCGCAGGAGCCCGTTGCTATGGTGTGGCGCAAAATCGTCGACAACGATCCCTATGCGCCTAAGGGCCGCTGGACATACATGGGTCAGATGCGCGACGAGCGCTATGCACTGCCCCGTCTGGAGCATTTGCAGGTGGCCGAATATAACGACTGTATCATCGCCATTGGCGGCAAGGGTTTGGGCGGCAGTACGGCCTCACCCTATAACTGTATCTACGAAAGCCGCGACTACGGCATCACATGGAAGAAGAGTTCGGTGTTTACCATGCCTGCCATGAAGGAACTGTCAGCTGAACATCCAAGTGTGAATATGGTGAGCGACGGTTGGTATCTGTGGCTCCAAGGGCAGACTACAGGCGAAGTATGGCGCGGTCTGCTGAATACACTGCTATGGAAGTATGAGTAGAGGGTAAGAGGTAAGAGATGAAGAGGGCGATAGGTTGCTGGATGCTTCTGCTGATAATGACTGTCAGCGTACAGGCTCAGACGGAGCCGGAATACCGCTTGGAAGTAGGTGGTGGCATTGGCGCCGTAACCTATCTGGGCGATTTCAACAGCAATCTCTTCCGCGACATGCAGCCCATGGGCTCTCTGCTGGCGAAATATCGCATCGACCCTCGTCAGGCACTGGCCCTGAACATAAGCTACGGCAAGCTGAAAGGCTCGTCGAGCAACGAGAAGACCTACTATCCCGACTCGATAAAGGACTATTCCTTCAAGACTAATCTGGTCGACGTCGGACTGAGATATGAATACAACTTCTGGCCATACGGAACAGGACAGGAGTATCGCGGTGCCAAGCGCCTTACACCTTATATATATATAGGTATGGGTGCCACCATCGTCAAAGCCGACACGGCCGACAAGACCGAAGTTGCATTCAACCTGCCACTGGGAGGTGGCGTAAAATATAAAATGGCTGACCGCCTGAATCTGGGTGTGGAATGGACCATCCACTTCACCACCAGCGACATGCTTGACGGGGTGAAGGACCCCTATGGCATCACGAGCAGCGGACTGTTTAAGAACACTGACTGCTACAGCCAGCTCCGCGTGTCAGTCACGTATGATTTATGGGCAAAATGTAAAACGTGTCACAATGATAGAGACTAACAACATACCACAGCACATTGCCATCATCATGGACGGCAACGGACGCTGGGCCACCGAGCGTGGACAAGATCGCAGCTTCGGCCATAAAGCCGGCGTTGACGCAGTACGTACCATCACCTCAGAGTGTACGCGCCTGGGTGTGAAGTTCCTCACACTTTATACTTTCTCTACGGAGAACTGGAACCGCCCGTCCGACGAGGTTGCGGCTCTCATGGGTCTGGTGCTCACCTCGCTGGAGGACGAAATATTCATGAAGAATAACGTTCGTTTCCGCGTTATCGGCGACCTGTCGCGCATCCCAGACAATGTACGCCGTAAGTTGCACGAGACCGAGGAGCACACGGCCAAGAATGACAAGATGACGATGGTAGTGGCACTGAGCTATTCGTCGAAACTGGAGCTGACTCGCGCCACACGCATGATAGCAGAGGAAGTGAAGAATGGCCAGCTGAAGCTGGAAGACATCACAGAGCAGACCATCAACGAGCGTCTGTGGACGAATTTCATGCCCGACCCCGAGTTGCTCATCCGGACAGGTGGCGAACTGCGCATCTCCAACTATATGCTGTGGCAGATAGCCTATTCCGAGCTGTACTTCTGCGACACCTACTGGCCCGACTTCGACGAGGCATGCCTGCACAAGGCTATCGAGAGCTATCAGAGCCGTCAGCGCCGTTTCGGCAAAACAGAAGCACAAGTGGAAAACGAACAATAGAAGATGAAATATATGAAACATATCGTCGTACTGCTGGTAGCACTACTGAGTGTTACCCTGCAGACGAACGCACAGGACGTCATCGTCAACCCTGACATCTCGTATGCTGGCACACCACGCCAATGCGAAATTGGCGGACTCACCGTCAAGGGCGTCGAGGGATACGAGGACTACGTACTGCTGGGACTGTCAGGACTCTCCGTCGGACAGGTCATAGAAGTGCCTGGCACAGAAATCACCGAGGCCATCAAGCGCTACTGGAGAAACGGACTCTTTTCGAAAGTCGCCATCACAGCTGACTCCCTCGTGGGCAACAAGGTGTACCTCTGCGTCCATCTGACCACCCGTCCACGCGTCAGCGCCATCAACTACAATGGTCTGAAGAAGTCCGAACGTGAGGACATGGATTCGAAACTGGGCATCATGCGTGGTTCACAGATTACGCCCAACATGATTGACCGTGCGAAGATCCTGGCAAAGAAATATTTCGACGACAAGGGCTATAACAATGCCGAGATCGAGATTATCCAGCGCGACGACGTCACCAGCAAGAACGAGGTCATCCTCGACATCAACGTCGACAAAAAGGCGAAGATGAAGGTCCGTCAGATCATTTTCGAAGGCAACGACCAGCTCTCCGACAAGAAAATCAAGGGTAACATGTTCAAGAAGAGTGCCTTTGGTAAAATCAACGAGGCTGGCAAGTTCCGCAACTTCTTCAAGGCCAAGAAGTACACCCCCGAACGTTATGAGGAGGCCAAGCAGGCCCTCATCGACAAATACAACGAACTGGGCTATCGCGACGCTACTATCCTAGAGGACTCTGTGTGGACCGTCGACGAGAACCACGTCAACGTCTTCGTCAAGGTCGACGAAGGGCAGCGCTACTACCTGCGTAACATCACATGGGTGGGTAACACCGTCGTCACCAGCGACTATCTTGACCGTACGCTGGGCATGAAGAAGGGTGACGTCTACAACCAGAAACAGATGAAGAAGCGCCTTTCTGAGGACGAAGACGCCGTAGGTAACTACTATTGGAACAATGGTTACCTGTTCTACAACCTCGAACCCACGGAAGTCAACATTGTTGGCGACTCCATCGACCTCGAGATGCGCATCCAAGAAGGTACTCAGGCACACATCAGCCACGTGCGCATCTATGGTAACGACCGTCTCTACGAGGAGGTCGTACGTCGTGAGTTACGTACCAAGCCTGGCGACCTCTTCTCGAAGGATGCCATCCAGCGTTCTGCACGTGAAATCGCCTCTATGGGTTTCTTTGACCCTGAAAAGGTCAACCCCGATATCAAGCCGAACTACGATGACGGCACCGTCGACATCAACTGGGAACTGGAACAGAAGTCCAACGACCAGCTGGAGTTCTCGCTGGGTTGGGGACAGACGGGTGTCATTGGACGTGTGGGTATCAAACTCACCAACTTCTCCATACGTAACCTCTTTGGAAAAAACAAGATGCACCGTGGCTTCCTGCCTATCGGTGATGGCGAACAGGTGTCGCTCTCGGCACAGTCCAACGGTAGTTATTACTACTCCTTCTCTACGGGCTACTCTACAGGATGGTTTGGTGGCAAGCGTCCTAACTCGTTCAGCGTCAGCGCCTTCTATTCGAAGCAGACAGACATCTCGAGCACCTATCGCAACTCAGCCTGGATGAACAACTACTACAACTACATGGGTGGTTACGGTTCCTATAACACAGGCTATTACGACTATACCACGCTCTACGACGACGATAAATACATCAAACTCATCGGTATCAGCCTCGGATGGGGTAAGCGTCTGCGTTGGCCTGATGACTACTTCCAGCTCTCCACACAGCTGTCGTACACGCGTTACATGCTGCAGGACTGGAACTACTTCCTCATCTCTAACGGTAACTGTAACAACATCAACCTCGGCATCACGCTGGCACGTACGTCTACCGACAACCAGCTCTTCCCACGTCGCGGTTCAGAGTTCATGGCTTCCGTCACACTCACGCCGCCCTGGTCGCTCTTCGACGGCAAGGACTATGCTAACTTGGCAACCGCTGAGACCTACAACACCAATGCCGACCGCTATCAGGCCGAGCTGCAGGAGAAATACCGCTGGATTGAGTATCACAAGTGGAAGTTCAAGAGCCGTACCTATACCGCCCTCACAGGTGGACAGAAGTGTTTAGTGCTCATGACACGTGCAGAATTCGGAATCCTCGGCTCCTATAACAAAGACAAAAAGTCGCCCTTCGAGACATACTACATGGGTGGTGACGGCATGAGCGGCTATTCTACCAGCTATGCAGAGGAGACTATCGGACTGCGCGGTTACGAGAACGGTTCACTGACGCCCTACGGCGCCTCAGGCTATGCCTACGACCGCTTCACCCTCGAATTGCGCTATCCTTTACTGCTCGGCAACACCACCATCTACGGACTCGGATTCCTCGAAGGCGGTAATGCATGGTCGCAGACGAGCAACTTCAATCCCTTCGACATCAAGCGCTCGGCTGGTCTCGGTGTGCGCATCTTCCTGCCGATGGTTGGTCTGATGGGTATCGACTGGGCTTACGGTTTCGACCGCGCCTACGGCAACTCTGCCAAGGGCGGCAGCCAGTTCCACTTCATCCTCGGACAGGAGTTCTAAGCAGTTTAAACCATCAGAACGCAATAACGTCATAACGATATAACGAAATAACGGAATACCGAAATAACGTAATAACGAAAAAAAGAAAACAATGAAAAGATTACTATTGATAGCCGGTTTAGTGTTTGCAGCGACCTTGTCCCTGCAAGCCCAGAAGTTCGCCCTTGTTGACATGGAATATATCTTCAAGAACATCCCTGCCTACGAGCGCGCCAACGAACAACTCAACCAAGTGTCGAAGAAGTGGCAGGCTGAGGTCGAAGCATTGCAGGTCGAGGCACAGACACTATATAAAAACTATCAGAACGAGGTCGTATTCCTCTCGCAGGAGCAGAAGAAAGCCCGTCAGGATGCTATCGTAGCCAAAGAGCAGGAAGCCGCAGAACTTAAGAAGAAGTACTTCGGTCCCCAAGGTGAGCTGTTCAAGAAGCGCACGGCACTCATGACGCCCATCCAGGAGGAGATCTACAACACCATCAAGGACATTGCCGACCTGCGCGGCTATCAGCTCATCCTCGACCGTGCCAGCGACCAGGGCATCATCTACGGCTCACCAAAGATTGACATCTCCAACGAGGTTCTCTCCAAACTGGGCTACTCAAATTAATTCCGAAATTCCGTAATCACGAAATACCGGTAATACCGAAATAACGAAAATAACGTAATAATAAAAAAACAAAGACAACAATGAAAAAGTTTATCATCTGCGCTATTTGCGCAATCTGCGGTTTCACCACCGCCAACGCACAGAAGTTCGGTCACGTCAACGCACAGGAGATCATCCAGGCTATGCCTGAGTTCACCAAGGCCCGTACCGACATTGAGGCTCTCACCAAGCAGTACGAAGCCGACCTGAAGTCAATGCAGGAGGAGCTCCAGAAGAAGAGCGAGGCTTACGAGAAGGAGCAGGCTACCCTGCCCGCAAACATCAAGCAGCGCCGCGAGACAGAACTGCAGGAAATGTACACAAAAATCCAGCAAAGCTATCAGGATAACCAGCAGGCTCTCGCCAAGGAGCAGTCTGAGAAGATGAATGCCATCACCTCTAAGGTCATCGAGGCCATCAAGGCCGTAGGCCAGGCTGGCGGCTACGTTTACATCATGGACATCGCCGGTGGCGTTCCCTACATCAGCACCACCCTTTCCACCGACGTCACTGCCGACGTCAAGGCTAAACTTGGTCTGAAGTAAGAACTACACATTTAGTATATCAAAAAAATGCCTGAGGATCCTCAGGCATTTTTGATTTCTGTAGTTTACTTACGGCGGGAGGATTTGGCGGCGGAGGATTTCTTTCGGGCCATGAGGAAGCCTCCGCCTACGCCCTTCACCCGCTTGGTGATCTTGATGAGTGCGTTGTGGGTCTTGCTGTCAGACAAGGCTCCGGCCCTTTGTAGCAGGGTCATCACACGTGCTACATCGACGACCATTTTCAGTGTGTCGCCCTCCAAATGCGTTGTCAGTTCGGCTATCTTGACATTGTCGATGCCCAGTATCAAATTGTCGCCATGAACCATCCAGACGCCCTGCTGCTTCCTTCCGGCCGTCGAACGGCTAAAAGTACCGTTCTTGCGGAAGGTGATGCTGGTGTTTTCGGGTGTCACATTCGCTTTTTCCACATACGCACTCAAAACTTTCTCGAGCTCGTCGTCAGCAAGCCAACCGGCAGCCTTCGACAGCAGTTTGTTGTTGAGCGGCATCACGACAGGCTCCACGTAAGTCCACGTGCCTACCAACTTGCCAGCTTCGATGACTTTCTCTTCGAAGGCTCCCTTCACCGTGTTGACAGCATCCTTTACATTATCGGAATGCAGTCCTGCCTTTACGCTGTCTGTGATTTCTCCGACTTCCTGTGCTCCAGCGGTCATTCCGCCCACCAGCGCCATCATGATCAACAACATTTTCTTCATCGTTTTACCACTTTATGAGTTCAACATTTCTTCGTTTGATACAACTTTACGGTGCGAAATTACGAAAAAAAGTGGAAACAACAAAAGAATAACGCGTATTTCTTTTGCATTTTGCTCGCTTATTCGTAACTTTTCGCTTTGCGAGAAGTTACTCACGATCGAAAGAACAAAGAAAAACAAATTTTCCTTTGGTTCTTTGCTCACTTATTCGTAACTTTGCAAACGAATGGAAGTGATTGATAGCTTTTTTGCGCAGGTGAGTCAATTCCTCTGGGGATGGCCGATGATTGTGCTGTTGTTAGGGACGCATGTGTTTCTGACCTTCCGACTGCGCATTCCCCAGCGTAAATTGCTGACGGCCATACGATTGTCGGTGAAGAAGGACCCCGACGCAAAGGGCGACGTGAGCCAGTTTGGCGCGTTGGCAACGGCACTGGCGGCAACTATCGGCACAGGCAATATCGTGGGTGTGGCGACAGCGGTGACGCTGGGCGGCCCCGGTGCGGTACTGTGGTGCTGGCTGACGGGTATCTTCGGCATTGCGACAAAATATGCAGAGGGCTTGCTGGCGGTGAAATACCGCGTGAAGGCCAAAGACGGCCACACGTATGGCGGTCCGATGTACGCCCTGGAACGCGGCCTGAACATGAAGTGGCTGGGCGTGCTCTTTGCCATCTTCACTGTCCTAGCATCGTTTGGCATCGGTTCTACGGTACAGGCCAATTCGATGGCGCTATTGGCCAACGAGACATGGAGCATTCCTGACAGTATCGTGGGTGCGGTGGCGTGCGCACTGACGGCAACGGTCGTCATCGGCGGTGTGAAGGCCATCGCTCGCGTGTGTGGATTCCTGGTTCCCTTCATGGCCGTATTCTATGTCGTAGGCTGTATCATCATCCTCATCATCAACAGCAGCTATGTCTGGCCGGCTGTGAAACTCATCGTAGCGTCGGCCTTCGAACCTGAAGCTGCCGGTGGCGGCTTCGTGGGCACGACGGTAATGATGGCAATGCGCTATGGTATTGCCCGCGGACTATTCTCGAACGAGAGCGGTCTGGGTTCGGCACCTATCATTGCTGCTACTGCCAGGACGCGCAATCCTGTGCGCCAGGCACTGGTGTCGAGCACCGGCACTTTCTGGGATACAGTCATCATCTGTGCCATGACGGGACTGGTGTTGGTATCGAGCGTCCTCGCCTACCCTGACATCAGCTATGACGACGGTGCAGCACTGACCAAGGTAGCCTTCACGAAGATTCCCTACATCGGTGGACCCCTGCTGAGCTTCGGCATCCTGACCTTCGCCTTCAGCACCATTCTAGGCTGGTGTTACTATGGCGCGAGTGCCATGAACTACCTCCGAGGCGGGAAGGCGCAATATACCTACCGCATCCTCTACATCGCCGCCGTCTATGTGGGCAGCGTCGTCAATCTCAACATCATCTGGAATGTTGCTGACACGATGAATGCGCTGATGGCTATTCCGAACCTCGTGGCCCTGCTGTTATTGAGCAAGGTGGCCGCCGAGGAGACGAAGAAATACCTGTGGAGCAACCGTCTGGATGCGGAGATGGAAGAAACGTAACAACGAACATTTAACAACAACATAATAACGAAACGTATGAAGAAAGTAATACTTGTGGCTGTGATGGTCCTGATGGGGCTGAGCGGTTATGCACAAACGGAAACAACGGGATTCAAGTTCGGATACCTGAGCATTGACTCGGTACTGCAGTCGATGCCGGAATACGCGCAGATGCAACAGGATATGGCCACGATGCGCCAGCAATATGAAGCAGAGATGAAGCGCGTAGAGAACGACTTCAACAAGAAGTACGAGGAATTCCTGGACGGTCAGAAGAACTTCCCCAAGACCATCTTGCAGAAGCGCCAGAGCGAGCTGCAGGAGATGCTAGACAAGAACATCGCGTTCAAGAAAGAGAGCCTGCAGATGTTGAACGACACTGAAAAGACGCAGAAGGACGTGATACTAATGATGATAGATATGGCGGTGAAAACCATCGGCATGCAGCGCGGCTATGCCTTTATCCTGAATACCGACGCCAACGCCACTCCTTGGCTGAACCCTGCCTTGGGAGAGGACATCACAAAGGCTGTAAAAGAAATGCTGAACGAATGAAAAAGGGACCTATCGGCATTTTCGACAGCGGATACGGCGGACTGACCATCCTGCATAGCATACGACAGCTGTTGCCCCAGTACGACTACCTGTATCTGGGTGACAACGCCCGTACGCCCTACGGCACACGATCATTCGACGTGGTGTATGAATTCACGCGTCAGGCCGTCATCAGGATGTTTGAGGAGGGTTGCCAGCTGATTATCCTGGGCTGTAACACGGCCTCAGCCAAGGCCCTGCGCAGCATCCAGCAGAAGGACCTGCCGAAACTGGACCCCAGCCGTCGTGTGCTGGGTGTCATCCGGCCTACAGCTGAAATCATCGGTTCGCTGACGCATACGCGCCACGTAGGCATCTTTGCCACCGAGGGAACCATCAAGAGCGAGTCGTACAATCTGGAAATCCAAAAGTTGTTTCCTGACGTTCAGGTGACGGGTGTGGCATGTCCGTTCTGGGTGCCGCTGGTGGAATACAACGAAGCTGACTCGCCAGGCGCCGACTATTTCGTGAAGAAGCGCATCGACCAGCTATTGCGTCAGGATCCAGACATCGACACCGTCATTCTGGGCTGCACGCACTACCCGCTCCTGTTGCCCAAAATCCACAAATACATGCCTCGCGGCATCCGTATCATCGCTCAGGGCGAATACGTGGCCAACTCGCTGCAACAGTACTTTGAACGCCACCCAGAGATAGAACAGCGCTGCACACGTGGCGGTAAGGTGCAATACATGACAACGGAGAATCCGGAGAAATTCAAGGAACAGGCCCAGCTGTTCCTGCACGAGCCCGTAGAGGTAGAGAAGATTACGCTGGGATAAATCCACTGCAGACACTCTGCGACAATAAAAAAAACGACCCACAAGTTCGCACTTGCGGGAAGTTTCCTAACTATCAATAACTAAAAACCTAATTCTATGAAAAAATGCGTCTCACGACGTCGCGTTATCCTAAATTCAATCTTTCTTTTTTACCTTATTCGAACCAATCGCTATTGTCGAAACTTTTACCTAAAAACCAAAATCTTTTTCCTAAAACAACTAATTATCTCTTGAAGACATTGCAAAGGTACGGACTATTTCGCAAACAACAATGGATTGCGAACGGTTTTTGGCAAAAAAGTGCCTTCTTCTTGATGCAAATCAACTGATTGTGTACGAACACAATCAATTTGTGCACGAACACACCGAAAAATCGGCCTTAAGATTCAGCGTCGGAAAGGGCCTTCTCCACGAGGTTTGTCAACTCCACAAACTGAGCGATTGAGAGCTGTTCAGGACGCAGCATGGCGAAGGGAGAATCAGCAATAAAAGGCATTTGCTGGTCGGACAGCATCTGCTTCAGACTGACGCGCAGCATCTTGCGACGCTGGTTGAACGCTGTCTTCACGACACGCTTGAACAGCTGTTCGTCACAACCTAGACTCTCGACGCTGTTACGCGTCATGCGGATGACGGCACTTTTGACCTTGGGAGGCGGATTAAACACCGTCTCGTCCACCATGAACAGATACTCTACGTCGTACCACGCCTGAATGAGCACCGACAGGATGCCGTAGGCCTTCGTGCCGGGCTGTGAGGCGATGCGCAGGGCCACCTCGTGCTGAATCATGCCTGTGCAGCAGGGAATGAGGTCGCGGTTGTCAATCATCTTGAAGAATATCTGCGACGAGATGTCGTATGGATAGTTGCCAGTCAGCACAAACTGCCCTCCAGCAAACACCTCTCGGAGGTCCATACGCAGAAAGTCGCCCTCGATGATGGTGTCCTGCCCCTTGTCCTTAAACAGCGTCCCCTTCAGGTAGGCAACGCTCTCGCGGTCAATCTCCACCACCTTCAACTGTCGTGGCTTCGTCACCAGATACTGCGTCATCACGCCCATGCCTGGACCAACCTCCAATACGGGCAGATCTGCATACGGCTCGTCCACCGTATCGGCTATGCGCTTGGCAATGTTCAGGTCAACGAGGAAGTGCTGACCGAGATTTTTTTTAGGTCTTACTTGCTTCATGCCTGCAAAGTTACGAATAAATGAGGGAAAAGCCAAATATAATTTACATAAAAACGACGCAACCATTGCTGGTTACGTCGCTATTATGGATTTGAAAAAGGATTAACTATACCTTGATCTCAACCTCAACACCGCTGGGGAGCTCGAGCTTCATCAGAGCATCAACTGTCTTAGCGGTTGAGCTGTAGATGTCGATCAGACGCTTGTAGTCTGACAGCTGGAACTGCTCACGAGCCTTCTTGTTAACGAAGGTAGAACGGTTAACGGTGTAGATACGCTTGTGGGTAGGAAGGGGAATTGGACCGCTGATGATGGCACCAGTAGCCTTAACGGCCTTCACAATCTTCTCTGCTGACTTGTCCACGAGTTTGTGGTCGTAGCTCTTCAGCTTGATACGAATTTTCTGACTCATTGTCTTTTCTTTTGTTTAAATTGTTAATATTGTTCTCCGCTAAAGAGTCATTTGCTCAGCGAAGAGTTTTATGGATGGGGCGGCAGAACCGCCCCACACACGTTTTCTTTATACGAGGTCTGCACGGCCCTTAACCTCCTCGAGCACGGCCTTAGCCAGAGCTGACGACAGAGGAGCGTGGTGGCTGTACTCCATAGAGCTGGTAGCACGACCAGAAGTGATGGTACGCAGAGCGGTTACATAACCGAACATCTCTGACAGGGGC
>CACYKE010000075.1 GCA_902774925.1 uncultured Prevotellaceae bacterium
CCCTTCTCTACCTCCTGCGAAGGATTCAGACACTGGATGTTGTACTTCAGCAGCTTGGAAGTCCATTTCTTTTCGACGAATTTTGCTACATTATCGTCACCCGCCGACTTGCACAGTTTGATATTAACTCTTTCTACTGGAGGTTCGCCTTTCTTGAATGTCACCTTGGCCTTGCCGTTTTCATCGGTGTACTTCAGCAGTAGCTTCTTGTCGCCAGATGCGGAACCTTCTATCTCGAATGCAACCAGTGCACCAATGCTGGTGAGTTGCTCATTGGTGGTATAGTCGTAGTGGAACACGGTAACCTCAATATCCTGTTCGTCGTCCTGCATCAGGTTGCGTGATGGGGTCTCTAAGGTGAAATCCTCAGGATTGTACATCAGAGTCTGCGTTTTACCAACTTCATCGCTAGGGAAATTATCGCCAGCCGAATGATCCAACAGCCATCCTGGAATATTGTACATATGGATAAGTGTATTAGACCAACGATCAACTCTTACATGGCGTGCAATATCATCGGGAGCCTCATCGGGATACGGCAGCCACGACCTCGGATTCACTAACGTCCATTCTGTCGAACCAATTTGAGTGCGGCAATACTGGCCATAGAAATTGATATGGAAGGTAGGCCTAACTCCAGCTCTTCCGTGGCACTGGCTGTTTTTGTACTCAGCGTTTCCGATGTTTGCCTCGGGATAGATGAGATTAAAAGTCGGAGTTTCTTCAAAAATGAACTCTCCATCTAAATTATCGTCAACGCACGTTAGACCGTACTTGAAGTGTTTGGAATACTTGTGTCCTCCAACGACATCTCCCTGACCGAGGCACTGGTAGCCATGGTTACACAACACATCGCCATTCAGGACAACCTGCACGGGAACGCCCTCCACATTGAAGGTATATCTCTGCTGCACGACACCGGTTTTCAACTTCATCATGTCGTCGGAATACGGTTCTGGCTGGCCAGACATCTCATTCGGGGTTCTGCAGCTTATGTCTAATACGGTCTCGCCCTCGGTGTCACCTTCCAGCAGGACGCTGGCCTTGGTGGTGTGACCCTTCCACACCTTGTACCACGGTTGTCTCTCGAAGGAGAATTCCAGGGTGCCTTTGAACTTCATGGCCAGTTTGGCCTTCTGGATTTTGAACGTGAGGTTACCCCACGACTCCAGCATAATGTCGCTGCCTTCGGCATTGTACACCTCCACATACTTGCCGTCCTCCAGGATTTCCACCTTTTCGGGCCTGAATACAGGCTTGGAGCCGGGTGCTCTTTGGCTAATACTACTTGAACCGTCACCGCCCAGCTCGAAGGTGAGCTCCTGATTGCGGAACAGGTTGCCCATATCGCCTTCCGTTGTCTTTAGGGTGGCGGTCTTGCCTGCTACCGATGTCACTTCCTCGATAATACGAATCATCAGTGTACCCATTTCGTCGGGTACCATCACGATGTCGTACTCACCCATGATAGGCACTTCCTCGGCGAAGGTAATCACAGCCACGCCCGTCTCGGGGTCGAAACTTTCCAGCTTATCCTTCTCCCAGTCGGTACTGATGTAGCGAGAGTCTTCCTTGCCGGACTGAACGACATTCAGCGTACAGGCAAGCGTGCCATCCTTGGAGGTCAACGTCACCGTAGCCGTGCGCTCATCTACGCTGGGGTTCTTGACAACCTTGACATAGCACATGCCGTCCTTGGCCTCCGTGTCGAGGGTAACCCATGAAGCAGAAGTTGTCACATTGAAGTCGACGTTCGCTTTCACCTGTACAGCCAGATCCTCGCCTTCGCCATTTACGATGACCATCTCAGGATCGACGAACACATGGTTGGGATTACCCAGAATGCTCTTTGTCACGTCGTAGGTGAAGTTGATAGTTTCGCCATCCTTATTGATGATAAATCCCGGCGGTGTGGTCTGGAATTCTATACTGGTTATCTTGGACGGATCGTAGGGAATGCGGTTACCGTCTTTATCTACCACGATAATGGTCTGTGCCATGGCCACGATGCTGAGCATCATCAGCCAGGCTAAAACGTATAGCTTCTTCATTTGCGTACGACTTTAATGGTTACACTTCCGTCCTTCACGATATATGTCCCCGCAGGGAGCTCAGAGAGGGATTTCGCGCCTTTGCGAATCAGCTTGCCGTTGAGGTCGTAGGCGTCGAAATGGTCAGACAGCAGGTCAAGGTCTGCCGCCTTCACGTCACCGATACCAGTGGGGATCTCGCTGTTCTCGAACGTCAGCTTCTGGAGGTTCGTGATGGGCCACGACAACTCCGTCGCGCTGCTCTTCATTGTCACGTTGCCGTCAGCATAGGTGAACTCGGGCATGTTGGCAAAGAGCACTTCGCTCTTGTTGCCATCGTTGAGCCACACAATGATTTTCGCATTTTCTGCTCTTGCACCTAAGGTGCCGAGCACAGCGAGGAGTAGCACTCCCGCTACCCTCGCCAGTGAATGTCTAATTGTAATACTCATAGTTAGTTGGATTAATATTAATAAAAATGGTTATTTGTTTCTATATAAATAAGGTGTAAACTTAAACAGCTTGCTGCTGGTCATCCTTGTCAGCTGGCACGTCTTCGGTAAAGAGGCGGCGGAGGCCTTGTTCGTAGGCGTGGAGAGCCTCAATGCCCTTGTGGGTAAGGTGGCAGATGCTACGGGAGGAAGGTCCGGAGCCGCTCTTGTCAACCTCCAGATAGCCAGCCTCCTGCAGCGTCTTAATCTGTATGCTCAAGTTGCCGCGCGTGGCGCCGGTGATTTGACAGAGGTACATGAAGCTGGCGCTCTCGAGACTGTCGAGGGCGACCATGATTTTCAGCCGCAGCTCGTTGTGGAGCAGGGGATTGATGACGGCAAACTTAAATGTGCTCATATTTCTTGACGTATTGTTTAAGTAGATGACCAGGAATAATGAGGGTGATAATGGTGATGATGACAGCGACAATCAGCTGCCAAGGCCAAAGGTCACCCTGTAGGAAGAGAGCGGTAAAAGACAATGCGCTGCCGATGATGCCACAGACCTTCATGGGACGGAAGCGCGAGATGACACCCGTAAGGAAACAGCCCATGCCGACGAGCAGACTTTGGAAGGTGCAGTAACATATTTCGAAAGCACCGGCACACCCTGTAAAGAAACCGGTGAAGGCACTGGCACCACCGATGAAGAGCCACAACTGCAGGGCAGTATTCTGTTCGAGTGTGCGATGGCCCGTGCGGTCGTAGTCTTTCCGTTGGTAGTGAATCATCAGCGGTGCACCAATCAGTGGAATGCCCACCCAAAGCCAGGAACACCAATTCTGGTGCAGGATCATGAGTGCAGCAAATTCCAGCAAAAGGAAAAAGGCTGTGGGATAGCCCCATACCAAGAAAAGGTTCACGCCCGTCGATTCCTTCCGGCTCATGACTTCGCCACGTATGTTGGCAATAATTTGGAGTTCATCAGTAGTTGTCATCTTTGTAATAGGTTTTATTACGCAACGTTTGCGTTTGATATTACAAAGATAAGGTTTATTTCTTAAACTTAGTACAGAAGAGTCAATTTTTTAAACTTTATTAATAAATAAAAGATGTTTATTAAAAGCATAATCCGATTAATCCATTAAAGCTGGCAGAAGTGAGTGGCAGGTTATTTATGCTTGTGAATCCAGTTTCTTAGCAGTACCGCTATGATTAATACTGCCGCTATGATAAATAGTGGTATATAACTATTGCTCTTTTACTTGCCCACGCAGAATCTACTTTCCCACGCAAAAATGGGAGAAGATGTTACCGAGGACTTCGTGGGTGGTGATCTGACCACCGGTGATTTCGGCAAGGGTATCAAGGACTTGGCGGAGATCTTCTGAAAGGAGGTCTCCGCTGATGTTTTGCTGTAAGCCGTCGATGACGCGCTGCAAATGGCTGTGGGCGCGGGTGAGGGCTTCGTAGTGGCGGGCGTTGGTGATGATGACGTCGCTGTCGGCAGTTTGGGGAACGGCGTCAATCAGGCGTTGCTTCAAGTCGTCCAAGCCCACACCGAATTTGGCCTGGAAGGCTTCGGTCTTGTTTTCGATACGGATGACGATCTGGTCGTCACGCACAGGAATGTCAGGGTAGGGGATGCCTGGCTGGGTCATTAGCAGGATGATGCGGGCACGCTGGGCGGCGGCGATGGAGCGCTCGATGCCGAGGTTCTCTATCTGGTCGTCAGTATGGCGGATGCCGGCGGTATCGATGAAGCGGAAGGTGACGTCGCCAAGTTGGATGCAGTCCTCGATGGCGTCGCGCGTGGTGCCCTGAATGTCGCTGACGATGGCGCGATCTTCGCCAAGTAAGGCGTTTAGCAGGGTGCTCTTGCCGACATTAGGTGCTCCGACGATGGCCACGGGAATGCCGTTTTTCAGGGCGTTGCCAACCTCGAAGGATTGTGCGAGGCGTGTGATGTGAGTATCGATGGCCTGCGCGAGTTGCAGGAGTTCAGTGCGGTCGGCAAATTCGAGGTCTTCGTGGTCGGAGAAGTCGAGCTCGAGTTCGAGCAGCGAGGTGATTCTCAGCAGTTGTTCGCGTAGTCGGTCCAGCTCGGTGCTGATGCCTCCGCGCAGCTGGCTGATGGCAATGTCGTGCGTAGCTTTGTTGGTGGATGCGATGAGGTCGGCAACGGCTTCGGCCTGCGAGAGGTCCATCTTGCCATTGAGGAAGGCGCGCTGGGTAAATTCGCCAGGATTGGCCATGCGACAGCCTTGCTGAATGAGCAGTTCCAACACCTTATTTAATATATAGCGCGAGCCGTGACAGGAGATTTCCGCAGCGTCTTCGCCTGTGTAGCTGTGGGGCGCGCGGAAAACGGATACGAGGGCTTCGTCGATGACTGCGGTATGTTGCTGTGGCACAGCAACACACTCCACAATATGTCCGTAGTGGATGGTGTTGGGCTGGGCTTGCGTGAGGTCCTTGCTGAAGATGCTTGAAAGAATCTCAAGTGCCTGAGCACCTGAGATTCTAATGATGCCTAATGCCCCACCGGGAGCAGTAGCTATAGCACAAATTGTATCGCTGTTCATAGATGAGGTCGCTGTACACAGCGACATACATAACATTTAAATACGGTCGAGAACCTTCTGGATGATGGTGTCGATAGAGTTCTTGTAGTCGGTGTTCATCTTCTGGGCGTAGCGGTTGGCAATGACCATGCAGCAGGTCATAGCATGGTGACCCAGCAGGGCTGCGAGACCAGCCAGAGCCGACGACTCCATCTCGAAGTTACAAATCTTCATGCCCTCATATTCGAAGGCTTCAATCTTCTTGTTCTGCTCAGGATCGCCCACGGCAGCACGGAGCTGACGGCCCTGAGGACCATAGAAACCACCACAAGCAACGGTATAACCCTTGACCATGTCGTCGGCAGCAATGCGGTCGATGAGTTCACGATCGGCAACAGCTACGTAAGGAGCGCCCTTGATGGGGTTCCAGTCCATGTGCTTCTTGAAGACCTCCTCCATCTTCAGGTCGCAGACGTCGTTACGTCCAGCATAGAAATTGAGCAAGCCGTCGAAGCCGATACTCTTGACAGAGGCGATGAACGAACCAGTAGGCGTGAAAGGCTGCAAACCGCCGCAGGTGCCGATGCGAACCATTGTCAGGGCGCGGTGCTCGGGCTTCTCTTCGCGGGTGTTGTAATCGATGTTGGCCAGCGTGTCGAGTTCGTTGACCACGATATCGATGTTGTCGCAACCGATACCATGACTCTGACAGGTGATGCGCTTGCCTTTGTACATACCGGTAATGGTGTGGAACTCGCGAGAAGATACTTCGTGCTCGATACTGTCGAAGTGGGCAGCAACGGTGTTGACACGGGCGGGGTCGCCTACGAGGATAACCTTGTCAGCCAGGAATTCGGGCTTCAGATGAAGGTGGAAACATGAGCCGTCACCATTGATGATGAGTTCGGACTCGGGGAAGGTTCTTTTTGCCATAGTATTACTTGTTTTTAGTTAGAAATATGATTTCGTTATTGCGTATAGCTTTTTCCGTATTGTTTATTTCTTGGCGCAGCGCGTATTGCTGCTGTTCGCTGGCCAGAATCGCGGGTCGTAACTTGCCGCGCTCGGCATTGCCGGCTTGGGCGTATTGCTCGCGAGCGGTGTCGAGGGAGTTGACAAGCTGTTGGTACTGACGACGCAGGTCTTGCAGTTGCAGAAATTGCTCGAGATTGCCTGACGCGCGGAAATCCGCCAGCCGCGTGTACGTCGTTGCATCGTTGATGACGAAGGCGAATCCCTGTTCAACAGGCTTTTCGTGCTGACGCTGGGTAACGGCATTCAGCCTGGCCAACGCGTCCTGTCGAGCCGTGTCGTCCGTCCACGTGTCGGCAATGCGGGCAATGCGGGCGAAGGGGGCGATTTCCTCGGGACTGACCCCCGAGGCGCTATAGGTCGTGCGGGCCGTCGGTGGCACAAACAGATAGACGCACACCGTGTCTGCTGGCTGGTTGCGGTCGGTGGCGAACCATCCGAGATTGCTGTATTCGTCGACGATATAAAAATAGTCGTTGGCCTCACTATTGAACGGCATGCCAATGTTGACAGGATGCAGGAACTGGTCTTCCTCCGTGTTGTAGCGCGTGACGTAGATGTCGTAGCCGCCGAGTCCGTCGCCGCCCTCAGCAGCGAAGTACAGCGTCTGACCGTCACCCATCATAAAAGGATAGTTGACACGCGGAAATTGAGCGTCGTCGTTGATGCCTTTCAACTGTTGCGGTTGCGTCCAGTGGTTCTCCAGATTTTCGCTGCGGTAGAGTTGCATAGTGGTGTCTGTTGGCGCCAGCGAGAGATAGCAACGTGAACCCAGTTCATTGATATGAACGTAGGCATCGGGTTGCTGTTCGGTGTGGAAGATGTCCTGATAGCGCGACACCTGGCCTACCTCGGGCGACAGGCGGATGGCCGACAAGAGATTTGCTTTGGCCACGACGAAACTATCGATGAACATGATGCGTTGTGTGTTGGCAGTCATACGTTCCAGTTTCGCCTGATGCTCCAGTTGCTCAGGCGTCAACTTGGGTGCCTTGCGTCTCTGCGCCATTGTCGGCAGTAGAAGGCACGCGAGGAACAATATAAATATGCTACGTATCTTCATCACTAGGCAAAGATACGAAATAAATTGAAATAATAGCTAATTGACAATTGACAATTAAAGATATTTAATACTCTACGAGCTTGTTGTCGCTTTCCAATGCGCGCCAGATGCAGTAACGGGCCTCCGGATTGAGCTGTTGGATGTGTGCAAATAATTCGGATGCTGTGGTGCGATTGGTGGCCTTTTCGTAAGGACATTGCTTCAGTTGTTTCTCATAGCCTTGTTGTTCGGCATAGGCGCGGATGTCGGCTTCCTGACAGAGACATAACGGGCGGATGATGGTCAGTGGCATCTTCCTCATGCGGAGCTTGGCGGGCATCGTGGAGAAGTGGCCTTGGAAGGTGAGATTCATCAGGGCGGTATGGATAATGTCATCCTGATGATGGCCTAAAGCAATTTTCGTACAACCCAACTCTTGCGCGAGATTGAAGAGTTGTTTGCGGCGTTGCCAGGAACAGAGGAAGCAGGCGGGCTTTTGTTTGCCTTTGCCCGACGGAGAATCGTCGGGAGTGGTGGTGCTTACGTCGGGAGTGATTTCGCTTACGTCGGGAGTGGCGAAACTGGTGGTGATGATGTGCAAGGGGACGTCGAGGTGGTTACAGAAAGACTGGAGGTAGGTGGTGTCCGTTTCGTAATGAATATTCTCCATCCGAACGTGCAGGGCTTCGACGGTGAAGTGGGGGACATGAACCTTGGAGCGGCGGGCAAGGAACTCCAGCAGACAAAGGGAATCCTTGCCACCAGACAAGCCGACGAGGATACGGTCGTCCTCGTCGATGAGCTGGAATTGCCCCAGTGCTTTGTTAAAAGTTTTCCAAAGTTTTTCTTCGAGATTCATCATGATGTTTGTCGCTATGCCATAGCGACATACTGGACTATTTCATGAATACTAGATAGACGGCGCAGATGATGAGGAAGAATGCCAGAATATGGTTCCAATGCAGGTGTGTGCCTTGGAACATGATGTTGGCAATGATGCAGAATACGGCCAGCGAGATACATTCCTGTATGACCTTCAGCTGAATAAGGTTAAAGGGACCGCCGTTTTCTACGAACCCCAGACGATTAGCGGGTACTTGACAGCAGTATTCGAAGAAGGCAATCATCCACGAGAAGGCGATAACTCCGATGAGGGGCCAGTTATTTGAGACGCCGTTCTCCTGAAGTTTCAAATGCCCATACCAAGCCAGCGTCATAAAGACGTTGCTTAGTATGAGCAATATGATGGTATAGAGTCCGTTCATAATCAGTTACGTTTGTCGCTATGCCATAGCGACATACTGAACTACTTTTTCTGGAGGTATTCGTCCATATTCTGTGCAGCACGACGACCATCACCCATAGCCAGAATGACAGTAGCACCACCACGCACGATATCGCCACCGGCGAAGATCTCAGCGCGAGCCGACTGCATGCCTTCGTTGACGACGATGGTGTTCTTGCGACCCAATTCCAGTCCCTCGATAGACTTGGGTACCAATGGGTTTGGCGAAACGCCAACAGCTACGATGACTTGGTCGACATCGAGTGTGACGGTTTTACCCTCAACAGGAACAGGACTGCGACGACCTGATGCGTCAGGCTCTCCGAGTTCCATAACCTGCAGCACGGCAGCCTTCACGGCACCATTCTCGTCAGCCAGATACTCGATGGGGTTGTGCAATGTCAGGAAGTTGATACCTTCTTCCTTAGCGTGCTTCACCTCCTCCAGACGAGCAGGCATCTCCTGTTCAGAACGACGATAAACCAATGTGACGTTACCTCCCAGACGCTTAGCCGTACGGCAAGAGTCCATTGCGGTATTACCACCACCTACGACGAGCACGTTCTTACCCAAATTGATAGGTGTATCGGTTGTCGGATTGGCAGCGTCCATCAGGTTAACACGTGTCAGGTACTCGTTAGACGACATGATGTTGATAGCATTCTCGCCAGGGATATTCATGAAGTTAGGCAGACCGGCACCAGAACCTACGAAGATGCCCTTGAAACCTTGCTTTTCAAGTGTCTCTACACTGATGGTCTTACCCACGATGACGTCAGTCTGGAAGTGAACACCCATTTTAGCGAGGTTTTCGATTTCCACGTCGACAATCTTGTTGGGCAAACGGAATTCAGGAATGCCGTATTTCAGCACGCCGCCAATCTCGTGCAAAGCCTCGAAGACATAAACGTCGTAGCCCTTCTTTACCATATCGCCAGCGAACGACAATCCTGCAGGACCAGAACCTACGACAGCAATCTTGATGCCGTTGGCAGGTGCAATCTCAGGCAGGCTGATGTTGCCGCTCTCGCGCTCGTAGTCGGCAGCGAAACGCTCCAGATAACCGATAGCAACAGCGGGTTCGTTCATCTTCAGGTGGATACATTTGCTCTCGCACTGCTTCTCCTGCGGACATACACGACCGCAGACAGCGGGGAGGGCAGAGGTGTTCTTCAGCACTTTGGCAGCTGCTAGGAACTGACCACGCTCGATGTTCTTGATAAACGAAGGAATATTGATATTCACAGGGCAGCCCTCGACACAAGTCGGTTTGGCGCAGTCGAGACAACGTTTGGCCTCTGTCATGGCCATCTCCTTGGTGAGTCCGATGTTGACTTCCTCAGTACGAGTGGTAGCACGATAGACAGGATCGAGCTCAGGCATAACGACGCGCTCGATAGCCGTGCGCTCCTTGGGCTTCATGCTCTTTCTGAGCTCCTCGCGCCAAGCGGCATTGCGGTCGGTCAGCACCTCGATGGTGTCGTTGGTGGGGTCGCTGTCCATCACCACATCGGTGGTTTTCTCGACGGCAGAACCGTCGAGCACACTACCTTTACCCACCAAGTGCTCTTCGTAGTGCTCCAGTTCTTCCTGTTCGGCACGCTTGAAAGTACCCATGCGCTTGAACATCTCGTCCCAATCGACGAGGGCGCCATCAAACTCAGGACCGTCGATGCAGACGAACTTCGTCTTGCCACCAATGGTTAGACGGCAAGCACCGCACATACCTGTACCATCCACCATGATGGTGTTCAGACTGACTTCGCAAGGAATGCCGTGCTTTTGTGCCGTGAGGTTCGAGAACTTCATCATGATGGGAGGACCAATGGCGAAGATCTTGTCGACATGCTCCTGTTCAACGAATTTCTCGATACCAACAGTCACCACGCCTTTCTCGCCGTATGAACCGTCATCAGTCATGATGATGACTTCGTCAGATGACTCACGAACTTTATCCTCAAGGATAATCAGGTCCTTAGAGCGGCCTGCCATCACACTGAGTACACGGTTGCCTGCAGCTTTCAAGGCCTGGATGATAGGCAACATGGGTGCTACGCCCAGTCCACCGCCAGCACAAACGACGGTGCCGTATTTCTCAATTTTTGTGGGGTTACCCAGAGGACCTACTACGTCAGCTACGAAATCTCCAACGTTCAAGGCACATAACTTCTTAGAAGAGAGACCTACCATCTGGACGACCAACGTAATGGTGCCCTTATCGATGTCTGCACCTGCGATAGTCAGTGGCATGCGCTCACCTTTCTTGTCAACACGTACGATAACAAAGTTGCCTGCCTTACGGCTTTTGGCAATCAGTGGAGCCTCAATCTCGAAAAGGAAAACCTTTTCAGAGAATTGCTCTTTCCTTACGATTTTATTCATAATTGATTTGTTTGGTTTCAATTTGGCTGCAAAGATACTCAAAAATAATCAAAAAGCAAAAGAATATAACGTTTTCTTTTGCTTTTTGATAGATATAATGATGTGACGGAAGAGATACTTATCCAATATACTGGAGAATCAGTTCGACAGCCTCATCTTCAGTCTTACCTTCCATATTGATGACGAGGTCGTAGTTGCGAGTGTCGTAGCGAGAGGTGCCAGAATATTTCTTAACATAGTTCTCGCGCATTTCGTCCACTTTCTTGATGACTTTTTCTGCCTCTTCACGGCTCAGCTGCTGCTTGCTCATAATGCGCTGGATACGATGCTCCAGAGGTGCCTGAATCAGGATGCTGAGGTGGTTGGGATGATCGGCAAATACACTGAAACCGTTACGGCCAGCAATGACGCACGAGTCCTCGGCAGCAACTTGGGTAAGAATCTCCTTATCCATCTTGAACATGTCGCTACTGGTAACGAGGTATCCTTCCTGACCTGTCATGCGCTGGTAGTACCACATCTCATTCATACCCTGACCCATATACATGGCTGAGTTAATGAATTCACGCCACCAGTCGCCCTTTCCGTTCTTCAGCTTTTCAATCTGCTCTGTGTCAAGCTGGAACTTCTTCTTCAGTTCGTTGATGAGCGCCTTGTCGTAGAAAGCTACGTTCAGTTTCTCTGCCAACTTTCTGCCGACGGTGCGACCGCCACTACCTAATTCACGGTTAATCGTGATGACATACTTTTGATTTTTGTCCATATCGTTTGTCCATTGGTTAATAATTATTCTCCGTTTACTTGATATCTGCTTGCAAAATTACGAAATCTTAGTCAAATTGCAAAGAAAAATAGCCGAAAAATATTGAATACTCCTAAATTGTGAATTAATCTATCATCTCGAAGCCGGTATATGGCACAAGAGCAGCAGGGATGCGGATGCCCTGTTCTGTCTGGTTATTTTCCAATAATGCAGCTACGATACGTGGCAGGGCAAGAGCCGAACCGTTCAGCGTGTGGCAGAGTTCGGTCTTCTTGGTCTCAGCATTACGATAGCGGCACTTCAGACGGTTGGCCTGATAGGTGTCGAAGTTTGATACGCTTGATACCTCGAGCCAGCGTCCCTGAGCCTCAGAATAAACCTCAAAGTCATAACAGATAGAGCTGGTGAACGACTGATCACCACCACAAAGCAACAGGATGCGGTAGGGTAGTTCGAGCTTCTTTAGCAGACCTTCTACGTGTTCCAGCATCTCCTTGTGGCTCTCCTTTGAGTGCTCGGGTTTGTCGATGCGTACAATCTCAATTTTCGAGAACTCGTGCAGACGGTTCAATCCGCGAACGTCCTTACCATATGAGCCTGCCTCGCGACGGAAGCACTCTGTGTAGGCGCAGTTCTTGATAGGTAACTGGGCCTCGTCCAGAATCACGTCGCGATAGATATTGGTAACGGGAACCTCAGCGGTAGGAATGAGATAGAAGTCATCCACCTCGCAATGATACATCTGACCTTCCTTGTCAGGCAGCTGACCTGTGCCATAGCCAGAGGCAGCGTTTACTACCGTAGGAGGCATAATCTCCGTATAGCCGCTCTTGCGAGCCTCGTCGAGGAAGAAGTTGATGAGAGCACGCTGCAGACGAGCGCCCTTGCCGATATATACTGGGAAACCAGCGCCTGTAATCTTGACGCCCAAGTCGAAGTCGATGAGGTTGTACTTCTTGGCGAGTTCCCAGTGGGGCAGGGGATTGGCCAATCCTAGCTTCGGGTTCACATCCCAGTTGCCAACGGTATCTTTGTCTGTACACTCCTTCAGATTCGACTTCACCACGTGGTTGTCCTCAGCGGCAGCACCTTCGGGTACTTCGTCGTAAGGAATATTAGGAATCTGACAGAGCAGACGTGTCATCTCTTCCTGAGCCTGATTCATCGTCTCCTCCAACTGCTTGTTGGTTTCCTTCATTTCAGACACCTGCGCCTTGATAGCGTCAGCCTCGGCCTTTTTGCCTTCCTTCATCAGACCCCCAATCTGCGCTGCCATCTTTTTGGCTTCGCTCAGGTTCTTGTCCAACTGCTGCTGGGCCTCGCGACGCTTTTTGTCAACGGCCAGCACTTCGTCAATGGCTTCTTTCGCACCCTTAAAGTGTTTCTTCTCCAATCCGCGAATCACGCGGTCTGTCTCCTCTGTAATGAGTTTCAGTGTAAGCATAATCTTATTGTATTTTGAATTTTGCCTGCAAAATTACAAAAAAAATATAAGAAAGGTGCGATTCTTTTAAGAAAATCGCACCTTAATTATTATAAATTGGAGTTTTTTTGTGCTATTACACAATGCCCTGAGCCATCATGGCATTGGCAACCTTCATGAAGCCGGCTACGTTAGCGCCCTTCACATAGTTGATGTAACCATCAGCCTGAGTACCATACTTCACGCAGTTCTCATGAATATCGTTCATGATGCGCTTCAGATAGTCATCAACCTCCTTAGCAGTCCAGCTCAGACGCTCAGAGTTCTGTGACATCTCAAGACCAGAAACTGATACACCACCAGCGTTAGAAGCCTTACCAGGAGCA